>JAGOJA010000031.1 GCA_017995345.1 Flavobacterium sp. | reverse complement strand
ATACTTACTGGAAGCAATTGTCTAAGCGTTTCCATTCCGTATAAAAAACCAGCGTTCCCTTTGGAAATAATGATCACTCGGTCTGAATTTACGTCTAATTTATAGGCTTCGTCTTCTAAATTTTCGTTGACCACAAACTGAATAAAATCTTTTTTAGGCGCTTGTGCTGAAACTTCCAGATTCCAGCCCGATACTTTTTTAAATTTATCTGTTAAAATGGAAGCTATTTCAGTTTGAGCAGCATTTGCAACAATGAATTGCGTGTTTTTACTAAATTGAAAACTACCAGCATTCAATTGTAAATGTGCTGGTTTTGGAATAACAGCGATGTTATTTTCTGTAAACACCGTGGCTTCTTTAACTCTCTGGCAAGAAAATGTTACAGCAACTACAACTAACACCAGAACCTTTTTTAATACATTCATCTTTATAAATTTTTTATTATCAATCTTTTTTTATTAATCCCAAAACATTTTAAATGTTGCGTCTTCTATCCTGTTTCTTTTCTCATTATCACAAACAACACAGTTAAAACCAAAACAGAAACTGTAACCCGAATGTTACTTTTTTATTGACGGCGATAAGTCCTACGTGAAGTCATCCCACGTTTTTATGTTTGTTTTAAATCCGTTTCACAATTTCTTTCCAAACTTCAAAAGGTGATTTTTCATTTTTCAATTGCTTTGCCGTTTTTTCATTTACAGGTAATCCGTGATTGCAAGTAGAAATAATTAATGGCATATTTCCTTTTTTTACTTCCACCATTTATTGATGTAACAACGGCTTGGCTGGTTAGAGTATTATAATTCAAATCCGAACTTATGCCTATGGTCCTAAGATAGTTTTTTTTATGAAATTTATTCTATTTGACATACCTATTTTTTTTAATAATATACTATTGAGGAGGTTGCCATTGTGTTTTTGATGTCTTTATTTGGAGATTTCCCCATGGTAAACACTAAAGTACAGCCTTTCATAATCTCTTTATGGGTGATGTAATTCCTCTTTATTGATTTTCCATTTAATGAAATGGACTGAATATATTTGTTTTCTAAACTGTTGTTTATCGTTTTTACAGTAAATATTTTTCCCTTTTCTAAACGAATAACCGCTGAATCTACAATGGGTGACCCAAAAGCATAAACTCCTTGTGCAGGATTTACTGGATAAAAGCCCAAAGCACTAAATACGTACCACGACGACATTTGTCCGCAATCTTCGTTGCCACAATGCCCGTTGGGCTCGTTTTTATATTGTGTTTCTAAAATCTCACGAATTAGCTTTTGTGTTTTCCAAGGTTTTTTAATGTAATTATATAAGTAAGCCACGTGATGACTTGGCTCGTTCCCATGTGCATATTGACCGATCATTCCTGTACTGAAAATGGGCAATTTGTCTTCTGGAAGCGGATTTAGACTAAACATTGCATCTAGTTTTTCTGAAAGTTTTTCGTTGCCACCAACAATTTCAGCAAGTCCTTCAATATTGTGCTGAACAGACCAAAAGTATTGCCATGCGTTGCTTTCGCAAAAGTAAGTCGAATACTCCTTAGGAATAAAACTCGGTACAAAAGAGCCGTCCTTTAATTTCGGTCGCATAAAAGTACTTTGCGTATCATAGACATTACGCCAATTTTCAGAACGTTTTAAAAAGGTGTTGTAATCTCCTGTTTTTTCTAGAGCTTTTGCAAATTGTGCGATGCACCAATCATCATAAGCATATTCCAAAGTTTTGGAAACCGACCAGTTTTCGTCCTGTTCATCCACAGGCACGTAGCCTAATTGCATGTAGGTATCAATTTGTCTGGAGTGATCTGTGGCGCTTTTAATACAGGCTTCATAAGCTAATGCAGTATCAAAGTTTTTTATTCCTTTAAAATAAGCATCTACAATTACCGGAACGGCGTGATAGCCAATCATCATATTCGTTTCATTACCCTGCATGGACCAAACGGGCAACAATCCCGTTTCTTTGTAATGCGCCAATAAGGAATTCACCATGTCAGAAACCCGATTGGGATGTATGATTGTATACAAAGGATGTGCAGCACGATACGTATCCCATAAAGAAAAAGTATCGTATCGATCAAATCCTTTGGCATTCATCGTTTTGTCATTTGCCCCTTTATAATTCCCATCATGGTCGCTTAATAAAGTGGGAGCCAACATCGATTGATACAACATCGTATAAAATATATGTTTTTTGGTATCGTCTGCGACGGTGATGTCTATTTTACGAAGTTGCGTTTCCCATTTGTTTTCAGCTTCATTCTTGATTACATCAAAATCAAAATGTGGCGCTTCTATTTCTAAAGATTGGTACGCACCCGCTATATTTGCTGTTGAAATTCCTGTTTTTAAAACAATCTGTTCGTTTGCTGCTGTGTCATAATTTAAAACGATTTTAGTGTCCTTATCCGTTACCGGTGATTTTGTTACCGTTCCATTTTTAAATATTTTATACTCCTTAAATGGTTTTGACACTTTAATTACAAAATAAACGCGTTGGTCCTTTGCCCATCCCGTTGATTTTCGGTAGCCTTCAATAGTGGTGTTGTTAACGACTTTTAAATGCGTTTCGGTAGGACTATCCCAATTTAAGGCATACCCTAAATCGATATGAATTTGGGTAGTATCATCTTCTGGAAAAGTATACCTGTGAATCCCCGTTCTTTCGGTTGCGGTGAGTTCAGCTTTGATCCCATAATCCAATAAATCAACTGAATAATAGCCTGGCGATGCTGTTTCTCTTTCGTGGGAAAAACTAGAAAACGGTTTAAAATTATTGGCTTTGATCCGTTTGGAAAACCGACTATTCGTTGGCATTACTAAAATATCGTAGAGATCGCCAGCACCCGTTCCTGATAAATGCAGGTGCGAAAAACCAGAAATGATCGAATCTTGGTAAAAATAACCCGCAATTCGATCCCAGCCTGGAATACCAATATCTGGGCTTAGCTGTACCATTCCAAAAGGAACCGTTGCGCCAGGATAGGTATTTCCGGGACCATCGGTTCCTATAAACGGATTGACAAAATTAATTAATTTAACTTGGTCAGTCACGTCTTTGGCTCCTTTACAATTAAGTAAGAAGACTGCACAAAATAGATATATAAAACATTGTTTTTTCATTTTTTTATTCTAAAATATTACTGCTTCCTACATCAGGAGTTGTGTATTAATTTCTAAAAGATACTAACGCAATCTTGTTTTAAGAATGCAGTTTTTTTTAAAAATTTTATTGTTTGAAACTTTCTTTCGTTTCCTTGATTGCTTTCAAATATTCATCTGTTAGTTCTGGGCCATCAAAAAATGACACACCTTTAGCTCCATTTTCTTTAGCCAAACGAATGGCTTGCCTTAATTCGTCAGCAGATGTAAATGGTGGGATATAAATTCCCGTTTTCACTTCAATATTTTTTGGTGCTAAGTCGATTACACCTTGCTTGGTAGCAAAGCCAATCCAATCAATTTCTTCATTATAAAATCCGTGATAAATCATTGGATATACTACATCAATTTGCCATTTATCCCAGCGTTGACGTACCATGTGGTCGGCCATTTCTGGATAAGGAAATACAGCTGCTGTTAATTTTTTGTTGTGCTTATGCACAATTTTATAAGCATCATCAACCAATGCTTTTATAGCATTTAATCTAAATTGTTTCCACTCCATGTCGATAGTCGTGTTTTTGCTCTCTCTTGGGTTTTTATGATGTTCTTTTTCAAATGCACTTACACAAGCATCACAATAACAAAAATCATATTCTGCCATTTCCGTATCTTGCTTTAAATTGTATTTAGGAAGCAACCCAATTGGTAAGAAAATATCGGGGAAACGGATGTAATCCAAATGCACACTTTCAATCCCATCTACCTCAGCTAAAGCTTCAACCAAATCTAAAATATGATTTCTAGATTCTTTTCTTGTTGGACACAACCATTGGTAATAATCAACATAAGGACGATTATCAAAACACGATTTCCCGTCTCTACTGACCATATACCACTCTGGATGCTGTAATGCAATAGAATCTCCAGGACGGTTTACCGCCATAATCCAAGCATGAACTTTCAATCCTTCTTTTTTAGCTATTGGTACTAAACGTGCCAACTCTTTGGGGTCGGTCGATGTGTTTATTAAAACTGCATCAATGCTGCCCTCTTTATATCTTTTAAATTCAGCTGAATAAGCGTCATCTGTTTTATCTTTACTTGAAGTAATCCATGTTGAAAATGTAAAGGCTGAATCATTTTCTGAAATTTGAGCAGCTTTGTTTTCCTCTTTTTTTGACTTACAAGCTGCAAAAATGAGTAGTATCATGATTAATAATGAGTAATTCCTTTTCATACGGTTATGGTTTAGTTAGAGAAAAATCTACCGTCTTCCTTAATAAACAATACTTTATTTGAGAACGGACTTTGAACTGAAATAGTCCAGCCAAAACGATAGTTTTCTAGCCATGGTTTTATTGTTTTTCCTTCAATAATCATAAGTCTTGGCTCGATACTTTTAATAGCTGTAAACCAAGTTTTTGTTGCTTTATACTGCTTTTTTTGAGCACGATACAATTCATATAATTTCCACTTGATTTTTTCATCGTTGGGAATTTCAAACGTATCCTTCGCTCCTACTTCTTTCGAAGAAAAATAAACATACCCCCATTTTTCAGGTTCATGCATGTTGATTACGCCTTGCGGAGACCACACCCAATTGTATTCTGGAAGATAGCCGCCTTTGGTATTTTTTTTTCGTTCGTATTTTCCATTGGTGATTTGGTAATCCCAATTAACTCTCGAAAAATTCACACGCCAAAACGAATCATTTGGAACATTCTTTTCAAAATAAGACTTTTTATAGACAGTCCACGGAATGGCTATTTCGAGCGTCCAGCCTTTGTCTGCATCATTCGGATTGTTTAAAGTACCGTCTATTTTTATCGCTGATTTTAAACCTGTAGCCGTCCAATCGTTCAAAATAACATTAGTTTCCCGATATGGTTTGGTTAAAAACAAATCCCAAACAGTATTGATGGCATTAATTTCTAATTCGTAATAATTGTGGGTATCTCCATTGGGATCTACAAATATTTCGAAATCATTATTATAAAACACAATAGCATCATGGTCCTTGATATCTGCCCAGACATGCGGTTCTTCTATTTTGGCTAAGATGTAAAAATAGGTTTCATCCCATATCATTTTAACCTGCGTATTGTAGGTTGGTTTTTTAACCCCTTCAATATCAATAAAGAGATCCGTCCAATTTACTTTATTCCAAGAAGCATCCCCATCATCTCCATCAATTTTTATATTTTCAGCAGTATGATAAGCGATGTAGCTTTTGGGAATTATGCTGCTTTTTGATTGCGCAAAAAGTCCCATGCAAACACTCCAAAATAAAACTCCCACATACTTAACCTTCAAACTCATAGTTGCTTTTTATAGACTATTCTCTTTTGTAAACTTGATTACTTCACTCAGTTTTCCAAATGCCATTGCCACAACAGTGTCGGCGGCTCCATAATATACGGCTAATTTATCTTCTTTTATATCATGCAAAGCAGCACAAGGAAACACCACATTAGGCACATCGCCTGTAGTTTCGTACGTTTCTGCTGGACCTAACAAATACGGTTGCGTTCTGTATTTTACCTTATCGGGTTGATTTTCATCCAAAATGGCTGCGCCCATTGCATAGCGGAAACCATTGCAAGTATTGATAACACCATGATACAACATCAGCCATCCGTCTTCTGTTAAAATAGGAATCGGTCCTGCGCCAATTTTAGTACATTGCCAGGCGCTATCCACAAAAGGCGTTGCTTTCATTACACAACGGTGTTCCCCCCAATATTTCATATCAGGACTGTAACTGATGTATATATCTCCAAAAGGCGTATGACCGTTATCACTTGGACGACTCAACATGGCAAATTTTCCGTTTATTTTTTGCGGAAACAAGACTCCATTCCGGTTGAAAGGTAAAAAGGCATTTTCGCATTGGAAAAACTCTTTAAAATCAAAAGTATAACCAATTCCTATTGTTGGGCCATGATAGCCATTGCACCAAGTAATCCAATAGCGGTCTTCGATAAAAACAACGCGCGGATCGTATTTATAATCCGATTCTATCATTTCAGTATTCCCCGCTTGCATAACAATAGGATTGTGATTGATCTCCCAATCAATCCCGTTGTTACTAAAACCAGCAAAAATATTCATTTGCACCGCTTTGTTATCGCATCTAAAAACCCCTGCAAAACCGTCGCCAAAAGGCACAACTGCACTATTAAAAATACTATTAGATGATGGGATATCGTATCTATTAATAATAGGGTTTTCTGTATAACGCCACATCACGTCTTGACAATTATCGGGCTTGTCTTGCCATGGAATTGAATTCATAATCTTTAATCTTTATATTTTTTTACTTTATCTAACCAAGTGAATTTTAAAATAACAGATGTTACTATAAAAACCAATAACACCAACCCTGTTTTCTGATAATCTCTTATCAATAAATAGATGGGCAATAAAATCATGCTGGATTGCCAAACAACGCCCACTACACAATTTAACATGTCACTGACAAAATCAGTGTTTTTAGTAGCGGTCTGATCGTCTTTATGTAAGGCATTGTAAACTGGCCCCCAAAAACCCCACGGACGCACATTTTTATAAAACTCTTTTAAGGTTTCCATAGCAGTGGCAGGAGTTAAGAGCGTACCTAAAAAAGACCCCAATAACGACACTATAAATATAACAGGAAACATATAAATTGCTGGTATTTGTCCTATCTCGTATAACCAGGTTCCAACTTCAAAACTACCTTTGTATTGATCTAATAAAAATTGAAGTGTTGCTACAAATAAACCTGCGGTCATACCCCAAAAATAGCCCCATCCATTAAAACGCCACCAAATCCATTTTAAAAAATTTGCTGCTACATAACCCCCATATAAAGCGCTCGTAATCCATAAAGTAATGGAGTTAATAGAACCTGCAAAAAAACCCATGATAACCCCAAGAATTACAATGGCAAAAGAGGCGACATGACTCGCTTTTATGTAATGCTTATCTGTCGCTTCGGGCTTAAAATACTTTTTATAAATATCGTTTACAATATAAGCGGGCCCTGAGTTTACAAATGCCGAAAATGTAGACATAAATGCCGCCAAAAGTCCAGCCAATAGCAATCCTTTTAGGCCTACAGGCACATATTCATTAATTACTTTTGGCAAAATGATTTCTAGATCAGCTAAACTTAGTGTACTTGATGCTGCCATTTCTGGTGCTAAGTGTACTAGCGCAATTACTACAATGCCACCAATGAGCAAATAACGCGGAATAAAAAGCACTAGGTTTGTAAAACCACTCATGTATGCCGCTTCTTTTACCGATCGTGTTGACAAAATACGTTGCATATCATAACTAGGTGTTGGACCAGCAATACTTGCAAAAAAACCTTTAAACAAAGACATCCCAATAAACGCCCCAAACATCTTATACCCTTGTGTATCAATAAGAGCATTAAAGGCTTTATATTTACCTGACCACGAACCTTCTAATTGATCTGAAAACAAAACACTTGACCATTCATTAGAAATGACATGCTGTATTTCGGCATCCGTTACGGAAATGAATGCATAACCCGCTATTAAAATACCGGCGATAACCATAATTCCATATTGCAACACTTCGGTTGCCACTACGGAGAACATTCCACCCTTAATGGTGTAAATCGTTGTCAAAAATATAATGAGAAGTGCATAATTTTGGTCGGAAGTTAAAAACACAGCATCATTTAGCATCAGCGTTAAATCCCACGGTAAAATGATAGTCATGAATTTACCAACACCTTCAAAAAAATAAGCTATAAAGCCTATAGACGCAATAATAGCAAAAATAGCTACAACTAAATGCGATGCCCTACCCGATTTATCATCCCCAAAACGTGTTAAAATCCATTCTGACCCCGTCATAATGTTAGAGCGTCTAATCCAAGCTGCTAAGAAAATCATGATAAAGATCTGATTCCAAATAGGCCAGATCCACATAAACATAAAGCTCTTAACACCATAGAGAAAAAGAATTCCAACCATCCAAGCTGTGCCGGAAACGTCAAACATTCCCGAACCATTACTAAGACCTAAATAGTACCATTTGATACTTTTTCCGCCCAGGAAATAGGAATCTAATCCTTTGGAGGCTCTTTTAGAAATCCAAATACCAACACCCAAAGTTAAGGCGATGTAAACGGCTATTATTGCAACATCAATTATATCCATTTACATTTTATTTTTTCGTTAGTTGTTGCGCTTTGTTTTTTATTCCCCAATTTTTATTGGGTTTATTGCCCATAACAAAATGCAAAGTTCCGCCTTTTAAAATATCTTGATGTGAGAGCGTTGTTTTGGTAAAAGGTTTTCCGTTTAAAGTTGCCGATTGTATGTAGAAATTAGTATGCGAAACATATTCAGCTTCAATCATAAATGTTTTATTTTCTGGAAGCTTGATGGTTGATTTTTCAAAAATTGGGCTTCCTATTTCATATTCTCCCGACGCAGGATTCATAGGATATAAGCCAATAGAACTCAGTACGTACCATGCGCTCATTTGTCCGCAATCTTCATTTCCACTCAATCCGTTTGGTGTTGTATTGTATTGAGTATCCATAATATGACGTGCCCAATATTGCGTGCGCCATGGTTGATTAGCATGATTGAACATATACGCAATATGATGGCTCGGTTCGTTACCATGAGCATATTGACCGATAAGACCAGTAATATCTGCAGAAACATTATCTCCTGTAATTTCAGAACTCTCTGTAAATAGTTTTTCTAATCGACTTGTAAATATTTCGTTGCCACCATGAATGGCAATTAAGTCATCCACTGCTTGTGGTACAAACCAGCTGTGTTGCCATGCGTTCCCTTCGGTATAATCAGTTTGTTCTCTGTGGTTAGAATGTTTTGGATCGAAAGGTGCATTCCATGATTTTCCATCAACAGATTTTCCGCGCATAAACCCACTTTTTTTATCGAAAAGTTGTTGGTATGCTTTGGATCGGTTTAAGAAATACTGATAATCAGCCTCTTTACCCAATGCTCTCGCCATTTGCGCCACGCACCAATCATCATAAGCATATTCTAAAGTGATGGTAACCGATTCGTCTAATAAACTATACGGAATAAAACCGTATTTTTTATAATAAATAAGTCCACGATCATCTTGCATCATGGTATTTTTCATGGCTTCGTATGCCTTTTCAGCATCAAAACCGCGGATTCCTTTTTGGTATGCATCGACAATTACAGGGATTGAATGATAACCCGTCATGGTATTGGTTTCATTTCCGTATAATGTCCAAACAGGCAGTATTTTTTTAGTGTCATAAAACGCCAACATCGAGTTGACCATATCCGAAACTCTATCAGGAGCAATCAAAGTTAACAAAGGGTGTTCCGCACGAAACGTATCCCAAAGTGAAAGCGTAGAATAAGCGGTGTAGTTTTTTGCCGTTACAATACTGTCGTTTTCCAATCGAAATTGACCATTTTTATCACTAAAAGTTACTGGCGCCAATTGTGCATGATACAATGCAGTATAAAAAATCGTTTTTAAAGAATCAGTAGGCGTTTCAACAACAATTTGTGACAAGGCCGAATTCCACAAAGTCTCAGCTTCTGATTTTGTGGTTTCAAAAGTTTCCTCTTTTGCATCTAAATTATCTTTCGCATTTTCAACACTTACCGAAGACAAGGCTACTTTGGCTAATAACTCTTTATTTTTGGCACCATCAAAAAACAATTGTGTTGACGTTTTAATGCCTTTCACCAAGTCTTTATCTGTTGTATTTCCATCTGCGGATAACTTATAATTGACAATAGGTTTTGAAAATTTAGCTACGAAAAACACTTTTTGGTTTTTTGCCCAACCTGTACTATATCGGTATCCACTAATGGTGTGTTCATCTTCCACTTTTAAAAACGTTTCAATAGATTTGTCCCAATTTATTGCGAAACCTAAATTGATAACCACGGACTGTGTGTCTCCTTCCTTAAACGTATATTTATGATACGCTGTTCTTTTAGATGTTGTCAATTCTACATTAACATTATGGTTTTCTAAAAAAACTTGGTAATAACCCGGCGTTGCTTTTTCGTTTTTATGACTATAGGACGATTTATAGGGTATACTATCTCGAGAAATAGGATTTGTAGATAAATCGACTGCTTTATTCACAGGCATAAAAAGAATATCGGCCAAATCGCCAATACCCGTTCCGCTCAAGCTCAAATGACTAAAACCTATCGCAACATCATCTGAATAATGGTAACCAGAGCACCAATCCCATTCACTAATGCCATTTACTGGACTCACTTGCAGCATTCCAAAAGGTACGGTTGCACCTGGATAGGTGTGCCCATGTCCACCAGTTCCAATAAAAGGATCTACATAACTGCTTACGTTTTCATTTTTACTAGTACGCGTTTCTGTCTTTTTAGCACAGCTCACTATTAGGATAGCGGATAGAATAATTAGGTATTTATTTTTCATTATCATATTTTAATCTAAATTAATAAATGTGTCTTATGTTTTAAATTTCTAACAAAGCAATAAAATTATTACCTATTTCTTATTTTTCATAAAACGCCAACTTTATTTACTTTTTACGGCATGGTTTATAGTTTGACGTTATTTGAGGATGATCTCACTTTTTGATTAAAACAAAATAAAGATAATTTCACTCGATAAATATTTATAACTTGAATTGATAATTTAAAAAAGTTATATGCTTGACATGTTAACTCTCCTGAATTATATATATTGAACTATTTATTTAACTATGGTATTAATTTCTTTTAACTCATCATTTATCCTAACTTTAACGGTACTAGGCTTAGAGGAATAAATTTTGTAGTCACTAACCTTACCGTCACTCCAGCTACAATCGACCTCATAACCTCCTCTGGCTCGCAAACCTGAAAAAGTTCCTTTTGCCGCCCATTTTTCTGGAATTGCTGGAAGCAAATGTATTACATCTGTATGACTTTGTAATAACATTTCAGCCATAGCAGCCGGAATTCCTAAATTTCCATCCAATTGAAATGGGGGATGATTGCAAAATAAATTAGGCAAAGTATTATAGGTTAGTAAACCTCTCAGCATAATTCCAGCTCGTTCTCCTTCACCTAAACGTGCCCATAAAGCACCACGCCAAGGCCATGTCCAAGATCTACGACTGTCGCCAACGGTCGATTCTGCTGTAAATGGTGTATTCTCATTTCTTCCATAATTTCCGCTGCGGCTTCTTAACGAAAGTATCGCTCCTTGTGCTAATTCTGGTGTTATGGAAATACTAATTTGGCGTCCTGGGTATACGGCAAATAAATGCGAAGTGTGACGATGTTCATCATCAGGATCATCACGGTCTTCCTGCCATTCCTGTAGTTGTCCCCATTTTCCAATTTTATTAGGAGCCAGTTGCAACTGCATAGCTGCCACCTTTTGTTGATAAACTGAATCTATGTTTAGTACTTTTGCAATTTCGAGATAATTTTGAAATAAATCCCAAACCAACTGTTGATCCATCATTACTCCGTCTTCACGCGGGCCATGCTCCGGAGACCAACCATTAGGCACCATCAATGAACCATCAGGCATTTTCTTAAGATGGTCTTCCCAATACTGACAAATCTCTTTAATTATAGGATAAGCGGTTTGTTTCAAATAGTCATTGTCCCTAGTAAAAGACCAATGTTCGTAAACATGTTGCGCATACCAAGCACTTGCTGGAATATTCCAATCCCAACCGTTTCCACCAAAAATACTTTGACTCGTTCTAGCAGTCCAACCACGGGTATTTTCTCCAAAAGCTTTTCGGGTAGCGATACGACAAGATTCTTGAGCCGCTACAATAAAATCAATCAACGGAAGCTGACATTCAGAAAGATTAGTTGATTCAGCCGACCAATAATTCATTTGCAAATTGATATTGTTGTGGTAATCACTAGCCCAAGCAGGCGTATTACTATCGTTCCATAATCCTTGCAAATTAGCTGGTAATCCGCCGGGACGGGAACTACTAGCCAATAAATAACGACCATACTGAAACATAATTTCTTCTAAATCAGGGTCTTCTCCTCCTTTTTGAATTTTATTTTTAAGTCCATCTTTCGTCTCAGTAACAACACTTTCGCCTGCGTAACGTTTCAAACGTTCATCTGTGGGTAAGGTCAGCACTGCTGCGTCAGTTGTTCCAATATTTATGGATGCACGACCCAAAAGCCCCGACAAATCCGCTACATGATTCTTGAGTAAGCTTTTGTATGACTTTGATTGCGCACTAGCTAATTCTTTTTCGATTAAAGGCAAAGGATCATTTCCTCGCCAATCTGATTTAAAGTCTGCTTTATAATTTGTTCTGGCGTCAAGAAGTAACGTTAATGAATTACAGTTCTCAAAACTTATGTTATTCCCTTCAACTTTAATTTTTCCGCCTTGATGCTGAATACGTAATACTGCTGCATACTTCAGTTTATTGGCCATTACTCCTTCAAAATGGATACTATTTTGATTGGCTTTACTTATTGCTCCTTGAGCAGAAGTAAGTGAAATTTTCCCACAAAACGCCCCTTTTTCAGTAGCCGTATATCTAAAAACCAACACCTGATCAGGATAACTGGCAAAAGCGTCACGCTTATATTGGATCCCGTTTTGGATAAATGCAGTCTGATGAATGCCGTTTGAAATATCCAGCGACCGACTGTAAGCAGTTGCCTCTTTCGCTTTAGCAAAATCGATTGTGATTTCACCAAAATTACGGTAAGAGCCAAAACCACGATCTCCAGTTTCATATTCTCCGTCCCAATTATTGTCTCCAGACCATAGACTCTGTTCGTTAAATTGAATTTTTTCCTGATGTACACCGCCATAAAACATTGCGCCCATTCTCCCATTTCCTATGGGTAAAGCTTCAGACGACCATTTTTGCGCCGGTTGCTTGTACCAAAGCTTTAACGATTTATTATTTTGGGCAAATACTCCTGTTGTAAATAGGAATCCCAAAATAAAAATAGAAAGACTATTTTTTGAAATTTTCATCATATTAATTAGTACATCCATCATGCCTTTTCAAAAATTCTTAATAAACTAATACTATCTCCTTATTCCCTACAAACTTCGATCTAAATGGGTATAGCCTCCATCCACATGAATCAATTGTCCTGTAGTATGACTTGATTTTTCGGATAAAAGAAAAACAACCATATTGGCAATTTCTTCGGCTGTTGTCATTCTGTTTTCAAATGGAATTTTATCGGTAATTTGTATTAATTTTTCTTCTGGATTTGCAAAAGTTTTAATCCACGTCTCATACAACGGCGTGTAGCATTCCGCTACAATTACCGCATTAACGCGAATGCCGTATTTCAATAATTCTACTGCCCATTCTCTGGTTAAAGCATTACGTCCTCCATTAGAAGCCGCATAAGCAGAGGTGCTTCCTTGTCCGGTATCAGCGGTTTTTGAACCTATGTTTACAATACTTCCTTTTGATTTTTTAAGTTCAGATAAAGCGTGATGCGCCATCAAATAGTAATGCACCAAGTTTTTATGCAAAGAGTCTATAAAAGCGTCATAATTTCCACTCTCTAAACCTACTCCATCATTTACTCCAGCGTTATTTACGAGACCATCGATTCGACCAAACTCAGTAACAATTTGCTTAATTGCATTTTCACAATCTTCTGGTTTTGTGAGTTCTGCCACCACTGATTTTGCTATTCCACCTGCAGCTTCAATTTCTTTAATCGCAATCTGGTTGTCACTTTCTTTTCTTCCAATGATAACGGGAATTGCACCTTCTGAAGCTAGTACTTTGCAAATCCCTAAACCAATTCCTTTAGCACCACCTGTTACAATGATAATTTTATTATCTAAATGTAAATTCATTTCAGTTTTCTTTTATAAATTATAAAATTTCATTGCGTTAGCTCCCCAAATTTTATCCTGATCTTGTCTTGAAAATTTTGAAAAATAATTTTTAACAATAGCTGTAGATTCCTCATAAGATGCTGCTAATAGACTTACCGGCCAATCACTTCCGAACATCAATCGGTCTATTCCAAAATTACTAACTAAAACATCCAAACAATAATTGAAATCCGCTGCTTTCCAATTCTTCCAATCCGCTTCAGTAACCATTCCAGAAACCTTGCAATATACATTTTTATGTAGTGCTAATTCCGAAATTCCACGTTCCCACTCTGAAAAATCATTTGCCTTGAAATTTGGTTTTGCTAAATGGTCAATCACAAAATTTTGTTTTGGAAAACGTTTGACAAAATTAACAGCAAAAGGCAAATGAATTGGCAAAATCAACAGATCATAGGTAAAATTATACTTCTCCAATTGTGCTATACCATTACAAAAATCATCTCTTAGTAAAAAATCGTCCTCAGGTTCTCCTTGAACAATATGCCGAAAACCTTTCAACTTTTCGAATTGTGAAAAATACTGCAATCGCTCTTCTATCTTATTCGACCTAAAATCGACCCAACCTACAACTCCTTTTATAAAGTCATTATCTTGAGCAAGTTGAAGTAAAAAATGAGTTTCTTCTTTACTTTGATCTGCTTGTACAGCAATACATCCATCAATATCATTTTGCTGCAACAAAGGAAGTAAGTCCGCAGGCATAAAATCCTGCTGGATCTCTTTCATATTATCACTTATCCAAGCATCTTTCACGGGATGATAGTTCCAAAAATGTTGATGGCTGTCAATCCTCATTTTAATTCAAATATTTTTTCCATAAGCATCCATTTCTCTCCAGACTTTGCAAAAGGCAAAGCTTGTTGAAACTTCCACATTAATTCTTCCCATTCTTGAACTTTAGGATTATTGGCATCCATTTTTGATTTTTCATCAAATGAAAACCCTTTATTAGCTTCAATAATCATAAACATTCTATTGCCAACACAGTAAATATCAAGCACCTCAATTCCAGAATCCTTAATGCTTTTTATAATTTCAGGCCAAACCTCTTTATGGTAGGATTTGTATTCTGCCATTAACTGCTGGTCGTCTTTTAAATCTAACGCTAAACAATATTTTTGTGCCGCCATAATTTATTTACTATAGGCTTTTGCTACTTGTTTACTAGACCCTAGGCCGTCCATTCCTAACTCAATAATATCACCAGGTTTAATATAAATTGGATCTGGTTTAATTCCTAATCCTACACCTGGAGGTGTTCCTGTACTAATAATATCGCCAGGAAGTAAAGTCATAAATTGACTTAAATAATGGACTAAAAATGGAATTTTGAAAACCAAATTCGAAGTATTACTATTCTGGAATTTCTTTCCGTTTACAGTCAGCCACATCGGAATATTATTTACATCTTCTATTTCGTCCTGAGTAGCCAAAAAGGGGCCAAGTGGAGCAAACGTATCACATCCTTTCCCTTTTGCCCATTGCCCACCCATTTCAATTTGAAAAGCTCTTTCGCTATAATCATTCAATAAAGCATAACCAGCTACATAATCTAAAGCATCCTCTTCTTCAACATAACTTGCTTTTTTCCCAACAACAAAGGCTAATTCAATTTCCCAGTCTGTTTTTGTACTGTTTTTTGGAATAATTAAATCGTCATCTGGTCCACATAAAGAAGTAGTTGATTTGAAAAAGATAATGGGCTCCGTAGGTATTGGCGCATTCGTTTCTCTACAGTGATCGACGTAATTCAAACCTATACAGATTATTTTTGAAGGTCTGGCTACTGGTGAACCTAATCTAATATTTTCATCTACTTCTGGTAAAACTGGATTGCTTTGCAACGCTTTTTTTAGTGTTTCCAATCCATCATTTTCAAAGAAAGATTCATTATAATCCGAAACAATTGAAGACACATCGTATCTTTTTTCGTTGATTATAACTCCTGGCTTCTCTTTTCCTGCTGTTCCAAATCGTATAAGTTTCATCTTTTTTTTTATTTTAATTGTAATTCAATAATTGTGTCAATAGGATCCAAAATTATCCCTTCTAAATAAACATAGGTTCCTTCTGGTTTTATTTTAAACTTTAATGCATTCTTACTATTGAGTAAATTGCATTTTTTTATTTTATTTTTTAATTCAGGGATTAAAATATAAGAAGGCTCTTTTGGCGTTTTGATAATGTGGGCGTACCAAATTTTATTTTTAGCTGTAATTACTCCCCAGTCCTGAGCTTTCATAATTGCACCTCTAGTCCCATAAATACTCTGACCATTTTCACGCATCCAATCCCCGATTTCTTTCAAAGTCGCAACAAATTCCGGTTGAATTGTTCCATCAGGCATTGGTCCTACATTCAGCAAGAAATTAGCATTGAGCCCCGCGGCATTTACCATATAATGAATTAAATCTTTGGTCGATTTGTATTTCTTATCGGTAATATTAAAACCCCAAGAATCATTCATGGTTTCGCAAGTTTCTAATGGCAATTGAGAAATGGACTGCCCGCCAAAACCCGTCGAGTTTCCTCCCGGTAAATCTTTTTCGAATGCCTGAAAATCTTCTCCAGGAATTGGCAACAGATGATGATTATTAGAAATCAAGCATTGCGGTTGCAAGGAATGAATTAATTTATAAATCTCATCATAATGCCAGTCTACCTTTGACTTTAAAGTTTTATCGTGATCATTATCCAATTGATCCCAATGGCCGTCAAACCAAATTCCATCAATTTTTCCGTATTGGGTCAAAAGTTCTGTTAATTGCGCTTTCATAAAACGGATGTAACTTTCCCAATCACTTTTTTCAGTTCTACCCGTTCCTTTTCCAGTTTTGCCCGTTTCATATTGATAGTCGCTACGATACCAATCCAACAACGAATAATACAAAAACAACTTGATTCCCTCTTTGTGACACTCGTCAGCCAATTGTTTCAAGGCGTCTTTGCCGTAAGGTGTGTTGGTAATTTTCCAATCCGATTGTTTGGTATCCCAATTACTAAAACTATCATGGTGACGTGTGATGAAAGTAATATATTTCATTCCGCCCGCTTTGGCAGCAGCCACCCATTTCTTAGCATCAAAATTTTGTGGATTGAAAATATTAATTAGTCTTCCGTATTCATTCACTCCAATGTTGCGATTGTTCATCACCCATTCCCCGTTACCCAAGACGCTCGATGCACCCCAATGAATGAACATCCCTAGTTTCATGTCTTGAAATTCTTCACGAGCTGCAAGATTCTCTGCCGTTGGTGTGTACGTTTGTGCTTGCGCAGGTATTGTTCCTACACAAACAAACAAAAAAGATAAAAGTAATTTCATCATGATTTTATTTTTTATCACTTTTATCAAAATAGAGTCCCATTTCTGCCAAAGTAGGTTGTAATCGTGACGATATAATGCGTAATCTCACCTTGGAAGCCGTTATCGACGGAAATTCTAGTAATCGTTTGTAACCAATAGTAGTTCCTTCGGATGCTTTTTTCCATTGATTATTATCCCAATATTCCAAAATAAATTTCTCTACTCTTTGTCCAACGCGGATGTTTTCTTGAAGCAATAATACGTTGAATGTTTTGGCTTCTTTTAAATCCATTTCAACTGCATTATCATTCCCTTTCATCGAAAATAAATGATGGGTCGCATCATTTCCGTCAGTTAATACATTTATTTTTTTGAAAGCTCCAACTCCTTTTGCTCCTTTCAAAAGATTCACTCGAAATATTTCATCGAGTTTCTTTCTCCAATTCTTTAAAGCAGCTAGGTCAAAATCAGTAATCAATCCTCTTTTATCTGGCGGAATATTTAATAACAATACTCCATTTCTTCCTACTGAATGAAAATAAATTTCTTTCAAATATTCCGGTGTTTTTACTTTTTTATCCTGCGATTCATGGTAAAACCATCCCGGACGAATCGACACATCCGTTTCGGCAGGATACCATTTTAAGGCATCTCCATCTCTTAGTTGACTGCGACTTCCCAGAACACTACCCATCATATCTCCACTTGGTGGTGTATCAACTTTGGTTTGAGAGCCTTCATTAAATTTATTCTTTTTCCCAACTGGGACTACACTCCATTCTTCCTCACGCCCATGTCCCGTTTCGGTTCCGACCCAACGCACATCTGGACCAGAAACAGCAATCACTGCTTGTGGTTGTAATTTTCGAATATGAGCATACCATCTTTCAAAATCATATACTTGCTTTTTTCCATTAGGACCTTCGCCATTAGCACCATCAAACCAAACCTCATCGACTTTTCCATATTGAGTAAGCAATTCGGTCAACTGATCGATGAATAAATCGTTGTAGGCTTCTGTACCATAAGTAGCGTTATTCATATCCCATGGTGATAAATACACCCCAAAACCCACTCCCAATTCCTTACAAGCGTCAGCAACTTCTTTCACAACATCTCCTTTTCCATCTTTCCAAGGGCTATTTTTTACCGAATGCTCTGTAGTTTTAGTAGGCCACAAACAAAAACCATCGTGATGTTTTGCCGTAAGAATAACTTGTTTGATTCCGGCATCTTTACAGGCTTTCACCCATTGTTTTGCATCTAATGCCGTTGGGTTAAACAACTTAGGGTCTTCTTTACCTGTTCCCCATTCTTTACCGGTGAATGTGTTGATTCCAAAATGGATAAAACCCGTTAACTCTAACTGTTGCCAACGCAATTGCTCAGGCGAAGGCGTAATAGTAGCCGCAATCTTCAGCAATTCCTCGTCTGACATTGAGGCATCAATGACAACAAAATTTTTTGTTTGTGCAAAACTTACGGTTGTAAGGATTGTCATCAAAAATAGTAGCCTTATATTTCTTTTCATTTTATATTTTATTTAAATTACTTAAAAATTAATATTTATTCCAACACATAAATAGTGGCACTTCTTGCGCCATGAGCACCAATTACCAAAGACTGTTCAATATCGGCTGTTTTTGAAGGTCCAGCAATGAATGCACCAAATCCTTCTTTTGCCACTTCAATACTATCGTAAGCCTGATGCATCGTAGGCACAATATTTTTTTTATCAATGACGAGTATCAAATGCTGGCAAATAAAAGGCAATAGTCTGTTTATCATTTGACTTTCATAGATCCATATCGCACCATTTTCAGCCGCACCAATGGTTCCTTTGATGTAGGCTCTTTCTACTTTTTCTAATTCCGATGCCGTAAATGAAGCTACTTGACTATCTAGTTCCCCAAGATTCGCTATGGCGTTTATAACAAAATTACCGCTCGCTTTATCAGCAATTAATCGTTCTTTTAGTACCGATATATTTGATACCAATTCCACTTTTCCGCCAATGCTTTGCATCATCATTTTAAACTGCTCAAACACATCTGGATAAGAAATTATCACATTCATATCCATTACAGGAAGTGCTACCAATTCCGGTTGATTGATTGCGATGCCATTTAATATTTTTTCTCTTGCGCTCATGCTTTTTGCTGTGGTTTTAGACTACTGTTTATTTTTCCCGTTTTTCAAATACCAATCTCGGAATGATTCCTTCGGTGGTTCCGGCATTTCTCTTTGTTTGTGCCACGCATTTAATTTATTGTTCGTTACAAAAGGAACTATTTGCATCATCCATCTTCCCATTTTCCCAGCGAAACGATATACTTTTGGTTTTGACAATAAAAAGGCCATTCCCTTCATTCCTATTTTTTTACTTGTAGCAACATAACCTTCAGCAACAATGACTTGTCTCCATTTCCATAATTGTTCATGGATATTGATTTTCACAGGGCAAACATTGGTACAACTACCACATAAAGTAGATGCAAAAGGCAAATCGGCATTGGCTTTCATGTCTAAATTCGGATTTAGAATAGAACCAATAGGACCAGCTACAGCTGTATGATAACTGTGGCCGCCGCTGCGTCTGTAAACTGGACAAGTATTGAAACAAGCTGCGCAACGAATGCATTTTAACGAATTCCTGAAATCTTCCCGACCCAATTGTCGGCTGCGACCGTTATCAACAATGACAATATGCATTTCTTGATTAGGTCTAGGTTTGTGAAAATGACTCGAATAAGTCGTAATCGGTTGTCCAGTGGCACTTCTTGCTAACATACGAAGGAATACTGAAAGATGTTCAGCCTTTGGAATAATTTTTTCAAAACCCATGCAGGCAATATGCACGGGTGCAGTATGCGCTCCCATATCGGCATTTCCTTCATTGGTGCAAACCACAAAACCACCCGTTTCAGCGATGGCAAAATTAACTCCGGTAATCGCTAATTCCGACTGGACAAACTTATTTCGTAAGTGTTGTCTTGCGGCTTCGGTTAAATATTGTGGGTCATTATTTCCTTTTTCTGTTCCAAGATGCTCGTGAAAAGTAACACTTACATCTTCTTTTTTTAAGTGAATTGCAGGCAATACAATATGGCTGGGCGGCTCTTTTCTAAATTGAACTATGCGTTCCCCTAAATCGGTATCGACCACTTCAATCCCATGCTCTTGCAAATATTCGTTCAAATGGCACTCTTCGGTGAGCATGCTTTTGCTCTTCACAATTTTTTGAATCTTGTGTTTGCGGATAATCTCGTGGATTATTTTATTATGCTCGTCTCCATCAGTAGCCCAATGCACTTTTATTCCATTGGCCAGTGCCTTTTCTTCAAATTCATTTAAATAATTATAAAGATTAGAAAGTGTATGATTTTTTATCTGTGAAGCCCATTCCCTCAGTTGCTCCCATTCCGGCAAACCATGCGCGGCCTTATCCCGCTTTTCACGAACAAACCACAAGGTTTCATCGTGCCAATTGGTTCTTGGCTCGTCAGCTATAAATTTTTCCGCTAAGGTTGCGTGTGTTATTTTCATCTTTTTATAATGAGCTATTCAATATCTCAGCAATATGAATGGTTCTTACTCTACTTCCTTGTCTTCTTAGAATTCCTTCTAAATGCATCAAACAACTGGTATCTCCACCGGTAATATAATCAACGTCGTTGTGATCGTGCTCGGCAATTCTATCTTTTCCCATTTTTACACTAACGGCTTCTTCGGACACACAAAAAGTTCCTCCAAAACCACAACATTCATCACTGCGTTTTGGCTTTGATAATTGAATGTCTTTTACCATTGACAACAGCTGTTCTGGTTTAGAGAATTGCGGCAATATTCTTTCAGTCATCGACGAAAGATGCAATCCTCTCTGACCGTGGCAACTATTGTGCAAACCAACTTTATAAGGAAAACGAGCTTGTAGTTTTTCAACTTTTAAAACATCGGTCAAAAATTCAGTTAGCTCATAAATATTTTTTCTAATTTGCACTGCTTTTTCTGGATGTGCTTCGTCTTTCAGATGTTCTTTTACATGTAAAACACAACTTCCCGAGGGAGCCACAATATAATCGAAGCTAGAAAAATTTTTGACAAAATTAGTATCGCAACCATTACTTGATGAAGCAAATCCACTATTAGCCATAGGTTGACCACAGCAAGTTTGTTCCAAAGGAAAAGTAACATCACAACCTAGTTTTTCTAATAGCTGCAAAGTAGCAATTCCTACATTGGGATACAACTGGTCAATGTAACAAGGTATGAATAAGGCTACTTGCATTAGTTATTTAATTTTATAAAACCACCATCAATAGGATAATCAGAACCCGTAATAAAACTCGCTTCATCACTGCAAAGAAACAAGGCTAAAGCGGCCACTTCATCCGGTTTTCCCATGCGCCCGATAGGTTGTGATTGGGATAATTTTTCAAAAATATCAGCTTCTTTTCCTGGATATGTTTTTGATATAAATCCATCTACAAAGGGCGTGTGCACGCGTGCTGGAGAAATCGAATTACAACGGATATTCTCGTTCAAATAATCTTTTGCAACCGATAAAGTCATAGCCATAACAGCACCTTTAGCAGTTGAATAAGCAAAACGATCCGGAATACCAACCCAGGCCGCAATAGAAGCCATATTTACAATCACGCCTCCATTACTTTTTCTGAACTGTGGTATGGCAGCATGCAGGCAGTTGTAAACTCCTTTTACGTTTACATTCATAATACGATCGAAATCGGCTTCAGGCGTCGTATCTACTTTGCCAATATGAGCAATTCCGGCATTGTTTACCAATATATTAATATTTCCTATTTTTTTGAATGTCGCTACTACTTCTTGTTGATTAGCCACATTACAGGAATGTGAAAAAACTTTTCCACCATTTGCCTTAATTTCGTCAACAGCGTCTTTGGCGCTTTCCTCAGTTAATTCAAGAATGTGAACAGTTGCTCCTTGTTTGGCAAATAAAGCCGAAATCGCTCTTCCTATTCCGCTACCGCCTCCAGTAACTACTGCAATTTTATTTTGTAATGAAAACATACTTTCTTATTTTAAAATTTTAAATATTTCACAACGAAACACCACGTTTCCATGGAATAAAATCGTCTTGATTTAACTGTACCGCTTTTGGAATAATTTCACCACTTGCGGCTTTAATACAATACTCCAAAATATCTTCTCCCATTTCTTCAATGGATTTTTCTCCACTAATTACCGGACCACAGTCAATATCAATAATATCACTCATTTTTTTAGCCAAAACAGAATTAGTTGCCACCTTAATCACCGGACAAACCGGATTTCCTGTTGGCGTTCCTAAACCTGTAGTAAATAAAATTAATGTCGCACCAGCCGCCGCTTTTCCAGTTGTTGCCTCAACATCATTTCCTGGTGTACATACTAAACTTAATCCTGGTTTTTTAACTGGTTCTGTATAATCTAATACATCTACCACAGGGGCTGTCCCGCCTTTTTTGGCCGCACCGGCACTTTTGATAGCATCAGTAATCAATCCGTCTTTAATATTTCCCGGTGAAGGATTCATGTGAAATCCTGAACCAACTTTATGTGCTAATGCATCATATGATTGCATCAAATCGATAAATTTTTCAGCGGATTCTTTTGTGACACAACGATCAATTAGATTTTGTTCTACTCCACACAATTCAGGGAATTCTGCTAATAATACTTTACCACCCAAGGCCACCAATAAATCAGAAGTATATCCAACAGCCGGATTGGCTGAAACCCCACTAAATCCATCACTTCCTCCGCATTTCACACCTAAAACTAAATCGCTTAATGGTGCTGGAGTTCTTTCTAATTTGTTTATTTCGATAAGTCCTTCAAAAGTTTGTTTGATCGCATCGGCAATCAATTGCTCTTCACTCACTGTCTGTTGTTGTTCGAAAACAAGCAGTGGTTTATCAAATGAAGGATTTTGTTTTTTGACATCATTTACAAAATCTTGCACCTGCAAATGCTGACAACCCAAACTCAAAAGAGTGATTCCTGCTACATTAGGATGATTGGCATAGGAAGCCAATAAAGCACTTAGAGTAGCCGCATCCTGACGTGTACCACCACATCCTCCTTGATGATTTAAGAATTTGATACCATCAACGTTTTTAAACACGCGGCTGGTGCTTGTAGTTGGTGCTAGTTGGATGTTAATTGAATCAATGTCTTGTCCGTTTTGGTATGCTTTCAGCAACTGATTGGTATATTGCGTGTATTTATCACTAACAGAATAGCCCAATTCGTTTTGCAATGCTTCTTTTATTACATCGAGGTTTCTGTTTTCACAAAAAACTGTTGGTACAAAAAGCCAATAATTAGCTGTTCCTACACGACCGTCTTTTCTTTTATATCCCCTAAAAGTTCTGTCTTTATACTTGGTTACATCAGGTGCTTGCCAAGAAGATTCCACTTTTCTGTAGGAATACCGTTCAGCAGCATGCTTCAGGTTCTCGACTGTCATCAAGCTTCCCTTGGCAACATCGCACTGCGCTTTTCCTACCAAAACTCCATACATAATTACCTCATCACCTGTATATAAATCAGTTGTGTAAAATTTATGCTTTGCTTTAACATCGTCTTGTAGTTCATAAATCAACCCTTCAAAAATCACTTTTTCATTTCGTGGCAAATCCGTCAAGGCAACCAGTACATTATCTTTTGGATGCATTTTAATTACTAATCTTCTCACTTCGTTATGTAACATAGTATATAAATAAAATTTTATGCTTTATTAGCTTTGTGTCCATTGAATGCAAATAATAATATTACAGTAAAACAGGTTAAAGGAACAGTGTAACCCATTTGGATACTTCCTGTAGCATCAGAAATTAATCCTAAAACTGGCGGAAGTAAAGCACCCCCAACGATTGCCATTACAATCAGAGAAGAGCCAATTTTTGTATTGTGTCCCAAGCCATCAATGCCCATCGAAAAGATAGTAGGAAACATGATACTCATAAAAAATGCAATAGCAATTAAAGTGTAAACCACTAGCATCCCCGTTCCTGTAATTGCTACTATTGATAAAAAAATATTAATTATCGCATATATAATCAGTAATTTTCGCGGCTGTATGAATTGCATAAAGAAAGTTCCCGCAAAGCGACCTAACATAAATGCTAATCCAAAAAAACCAAGATATCTGGCTGCCGTAGCCTCTTCCATACCGGCGGCTGTCGTTGCCATTTTAATAAAAAAACTACCCACGCAAACCTGCGCACCCACATAAAAAAACTGAGCAACAATTCCCCATCTTAGCTTCATGGATTTTAAAGCGTTTGCAAAACCAGCCCCTTCTATTCCCAGAGTATCTTCGTCCTTAACATCAGGCATGTTTGTAAAATAAACTACCACTGCGACAACAAAAATAATTAAACCTAAAATCAGATATGGCATTTTTACACTTGCCGCCTCTGAGGCTAAATAAGTGTTTAATTCAATAGTTGACATGCTCCCCATCTCAGACTCAGTCAGATTCTTGCCTGAAAGTATCATTGGCCCAACAACTGTAGGAGCAATAAAAGCAGCCAAGCCGTTAAAAGATTGTGCAAAATTCAATCTTTTGGTTGCCGTTTCTGGTGGCCCCAAAATGGTAATATACGGATTTGCTGCCGTTTCCAAAAATGTTAATCCGCAGGCAATAACAAACAAAGCACCCAAAAAATAAACATATTGCAAGGAATTAGCAGCTGGAACAAATAAAATAGAACCTATACCAAATAAAACTAATCCAATTAAAATTCCTGATTTATACCCATACTTTCGCATTACATAACCAGCGGGTAATGCCATGACAAAATAAGCGATAAAAACAGAAGAATCAATTAATGACGACTCTAAATCGGTTAAGTTGAATGCTTTTCTTAAATGGGGAATTAGAATTGGATCCAGATTGTGTACAAATCCCCAGAAAAAAAACAAACTGGTAACCAAAATAAAAGGAAATAACCATTTTTTAGATTCTTTAGAATTCACAGTCTCTACAACATTCATTTGATTTGTTAAAGCCATAAATATTATGTTTTTATTTTTGTTTGTTTCGAAAATGAAAATTATAATAATTATCATATATAAAATAATTCGATATTATCTTTGTCTAATTATTAATTATCTTCGTAAAATCATGAAAGTTGAAAAAACAAAAATATCATCCTCCCTCAACAGTTCTATTTCTGTTATTTCTCGCGAAGAAGCATTTTTCCAATCTCCTTTTCATTCGCATCCTGAACTTGAATTAGTCTATATTAAGGAAAGTTATGGCAAGAGAATTATTGGAAATTCTGTAGAACAATTTGTCTCCGGTGACATGGTATTTTTGGGTTCAGACATCCCACATGTGTGGCTGAATGATGAAATCTATTATAAAGACATCAGCTGTCTTAAGGCCAAGGCCATTGTGATTTACTTTAACAAAGACATTTTTGGACCAGCTTTTTATGATTTAAAAGAAACAAAAAAGATCAACACACTTTTTAATCAAGCAAACAAAGGACTTGCCATTACAGGGAAAACAAATGAACTAATTGCAAAAAAACTCGAAAAACTCATTCATAAAGAGAATTTTGAAATAATAATTGGGCTCTTTGAAATACTATCCATCCTTTCAGAAAGCAATGAAATCTCTTTTGTTAATAATGAAGCATACACACTTGCTGCTGATGAATCAAAAAACGACCGTCTTTCTGAAGTGTATCAATACGTAAAAGAGAATTACAAAGAGGATATTTCTCTAAATGAAATTGCTAAAATTGCCAATGTTACGCCTACTTCTTTTTGCAGAATGTTTAAGTTAAAAACCAAAAAAAGTTTTATTGAATACCTGAACGAAATCAGGGTCTCGCATGCCTGTAAATTGCTAATTGAAACCGACATGGGTATGTCTGAAATTGCCTATGAATGCGGTCACAAAACGGCTTCTAATTTCAATCGGCTTTTTAAAAAACTAACTGGTACAACACCTAAAGAATACAGAAAAAAAACTGAAAATTAATTCCTAAACTAAATACTTCTATCTTAATTTTTGTAGCTCCAACAATATTATTCTTTGAACTACAACCACAGTTTCAAACTCATTTCCGAAAATGCCAAAATCTTCTTTTTATCAAAAGTTACGCTATTTTTGGCTTACTTCTAATTGTGTAAAAGAAAATGGACTATTCGTGCCTTCAAAAATTGATGGGCCTGGATCCATTTGCAGAAATGGTATAAACAAACCATGGACTGAAAGGCAGGTTTGGCTGTCAGACTTAAAGTCTGTACGGTTATAATAATAAAAATCAACCGCAGAATCACAGATTTATTATAACTTCAAAAAAAATCCGTGAATCTGTCGACAAATTTTTTAGAACTAGAAAGGGAAATGCACTAAAGTGCATAGTGTTAAACTATTCCAGTGACCAATAAATGACTTAGTCTCTATTTTTATACTTTTAAGTTATTATTTTGGGCTAAATTAAAAGTCAAAAGTGAATATTCAGTTTGAGGTATTTTACTATGTCATTCTGATTTCTAGTTTAGAACAATTAAAAAACGGCTTAAATTAGTCAAAAAACACTGTTAATACAAATCTACTGCTGGTCTGTAATTTATTTCTTTGTTTAATAACCAAGGTGAGATGGCATGCTATTTTGCTCTTAAAATCATCCCGTTTCTATTTTTCATTTAGCTCCAGCGCTTCTGAAAAAGCCAATGATTAGGGAAAGGTCATATAAAAAGTACAGTCAGCCGAAGCTGCTGTACTTATCACTGAAAAAATCTGGTTTTCTTTTTTTGTAAGCGTCTGCAAAAACATAACTAATGGGATTGCTTCACTAAAATCCTTTTGGATTGAAATCGCACAACCATCCTTGATTTTAAATTTTCCTGCCTTTCTTTATATTGCTAAAGGTTTCGGAATACTAGCCAAGTGTACTTGTTGCGGATAAATTTCATCCACAAACAAAAAACACTAATCGCAAAAAACAGCAGCGTTTGATTGTGTTCATATTGTCTACTTTTGGGTCTTTATATCTTTTTCAAGCGAAACAGTTTTGTTTCATGGCTCTTCACTTTACCATTCCATTTCTTCCCCTTTCCTACAACTTTATGCTCCCATAAATCTCTTATTTCGTAGTTTCCGTTTAAACCTAAATCTGCGAAATTTATTTTTGAGTTTTGGCTACCATCAGTTCGGTTTAAAACAGCAATCGCAAAATCACCGTTTGCCAATGGTTTTACAAACACATTCCAAGACTCATTCTTAATTTTACAAACTGCCTGTTTGCCTAAAGCGTCTTGATTGATGGCAATAACCTCCTCATTTAATAAAATACGCTTGGTTTCGGCATTCATTTTTCGAACGTCATTAGTCGCTGCCAATGGTGAATTCATGATAGACCAAAGACTCATTTGACTTTGATATTCAGTATCAGTACAACCCACACCGCCTAAATCTCCTGAAGGCCCTTTTTTACCATAAAGCCCTACTATAAGCATATCCATATCATTCCAATGTCCAGGCCCAGCATACGAATCATAGTCCAATGAGTAATCAAGAATATCCAATATTCCAGCACCCGTTCCATGTAATTCTCTTGCATTTTTCACGGGTTGAAGACTTTTCCATTTATCTCTGATATCAGCCGTAGTTCGCCATAATTGTCCGCCAACTTGTGCTCCCCAAAGCCAAGGTTTACGATCTCCCCATTCACAAAT
>JAGOJA010000182.1 GCA_017995345.1 Flavobacterium sp. | reverse complement strand
CTAAATAGTAAAAATAAAAATTTATTTTATCAGTATTTCTATGAAAAAAGAACTTCTTTTTTTTAGTTTAATTGCATTAATAAGCTGTAAAACGCACTATAAACAAGATTTAATTGCAGTTGAAAAACCAAATAAAAACGTGCTCTTTACAATTGCATTTGGCTCTTGTGATAATCAAATTATCAAGAATGAACTTTGGCCTGCTATAGATAGTAATCACCCTTCTGTTTGGATTTGGGGAGGTGATAATGTGTATTCTGATACGGAGGACATGGAATTTCTTAAAAATAATTATACTATTCAAAAGGAAGATTCGGATTATCTTACATTTATTAACAACAAAACCATACTAGGAACTTGGGACGATCATGATTATGGTGCTAATGATGCAGGCGAAGAATATCGTTTTAAAAGAGAAAGTCAACAAATATTACTTAATTTTTTAGGAACCCCAATGAACGCCAAAGAACGGAAAAGAGATGGGGTTTATACAACTAAAACTATTGTTGTAAATAAAAATAAAGTAAAGATTATTGTATTAGATACTCGTTTTTTTAGAACGGCACTCACCAAAGGAATTGGGAATAAACGTTTTAAACCCAATGAGTATGGTGAAGGAACCCTTCTTGGAAATGAACAATGGCAATGGCTTGAGAGCGAACTTAAATCTTCGGATGCACAGTTTAACATAATCGTAAGCAGTATTCAGTTTTTGTCTAATAAACACGGTTTTGAAGCATGGGCAAATTTCCCTCATGAAATGGAAAAACTTGAAAAACTGATTGTTTTCACCAAAGTAAAAGGAGCTTTTATACTATCTGGAGATCGACATATTGCGACTTTTTCATCTAAAATTGTAACAGGATTATCCTATCCTTTAATTGATTTTACTTCTAGTGGATTAACTCATGTCTACACTTCTTTTTCAGGAGAGGAAAATCCTTTTGTAAAGGGAGATGTTGTTAAAGATATCAATTTTGGTCTACTAAAATTTGACTTTGAAAACAATAAAGTAATCATGGAAATTCGAGGAAAAGAAAATAAATTATTACAAGAATATGTTCAATTCTATCCTAGAAAATAAACTATAGAGTATTATATTTCTTAGATTATTAAGTTTATTTTTGTATTAAACGTATTAAATATGAAACGACAATTAAATATTATTTTTTTCTTATTTCTTCTTTTTAATGGTGTAAAGGCACAAGGTCTTTTACAACAAAAAGTTGAAGTATTTACAAGACAAGATTCCTTGCGAGGCAGTATTACTAAAGAAAGAGCATGGTGGGATGTCAAAAACTATCATCTTGATATCAAAGTAAACCCTGTAGATAGCACAATTACAGGGTCTAATACTATAGGATATAAAGTTTTACAAGAGTATAAACTTATGCAGATTGACTTGCAAAATCCAATGGAGATTTACAAAGTAATTCAGGATGGAAAAGAATTAAAATACAAAAGAGAGGGGAACGCTTTCTTTATTGAGTTGATTGCTCCTCAAAGAACAGGCACAACAAAAGAACTAACTGTATTTTATGGAGGCAAGCCTAAAGTTGCTATTAATCCGCCTTGGGACGGCGGAATTTCTTGGGAAAAAGATAGTAATCGCAAATTGTTTATTGCTTCTTCTTGTCAAGGTTTAGGAGCTAGTGTTTGGTGGCCTAATAAAGACCATATGTATGACGAAGTGGAGAACATGCGAATTAGCATAAATGCTCCAAAAAACTTAATCGCGGTGTCTAATGGTCGTTTACAAAGTGTAAAACAAATGAAAGACGGAACTAAAACATACAATTGGTACGTTTCAAATCCAATAAATAATTATGGTGTAAATATAAATATAGGCGATTACGTTTCATTTTCGGAGAAATTCAAAGGAGAAAAAGGAGATTTAGATTGTACGTATTATGTATTGAAAGATAATTTGGCCAAAGCCAAAAAGCAATTTCAAGATGTTCCAAAAATGTTAAAAGCTTTTGAGTATTGGTTTGGGCCTTATCCATTTTATGAAGATAGCTACAAATTAGTTGAAGCACCTTATTTAGGAATGGAACATCAAAGTAGTATAACCTACGGAAATGGTTTTCAAAACGGCTATCGTGGTAGGGATTTAAGCGGAACGGGCTGGGGATTGAAATTTGATTTTATTATCATTCATGAATCAGGACATGAGTGGTTTGCAAATAGCATCACGAATAAAGATATTGCTGATATGTGGATTCACGAGAGTTTTACAAACTATTCTGAAAGCCTTTTTGTAGAATATTATTATGGAAAAGAGGCCGGTTTTGAATATGTTAGAGGGACAAGAAAAGGAATAGACAATGACAAACCAATAATTGGTCATTATGATGTAAACAGCGAAGGCTCGAGTGATATGTATCCAAAAGGGGGAAACATGCTGCATACTTTACGTCAAATTGTCAATAATGATGAAAAATGGAGAGAAATATTAAGAGGTTTAAATAGTACTTTTTATCACCAAACCGTTACAACAAAACAAATAGAAGATTATTTAAGCAACGCAACAGGCGTTAATTTAACTGCATTTTTTAATCAATATTTAAGAGATACCCGAATTCCAACATTAGAATATTTTTTCAAAAAAGGATTTATAAATTTTCGCTGGACAAATTGTGTTTCTGGATTTGATATGCCTGTAAAAGTAACACTTAACGGAGCGGAACAAGTATTGGCGCCAAAAACGGAGTGGAAGAATATTGCTACCAAAACTGAAAATCAAAAACTAGATGTAAATAGGAATTTTTATGTCGCTAGTTTCAACATTACAGAGTGATTTTTTTAATCCAATTAACTAAAAAGGCCAATCTTAAGATTGGTCTTTTTAGTATAAAATATTTACTTATCGCTCAAATAAACCTAAAGTACCTCCAACCCAATCTTTGTCTTTATTGAATTTTACCCCTATCATTTCTCCGCGACTTAATCGGACTAAATTACATAATAAAGTAGGAGACTTGTCTTCT
>JAGOJA010000030.1 GCA_017995345.1 Flavobacterium sp. | reverse complement strand
TTTTAGTTTTGATCAATGGGGGGTCGAATTAGGAAAGCAATTGGCCAACTCAATTTTAGACGAAATAAACACTAAAACTGTAAAAACACACGATAGCTCTACCGCCTTTTTATTAAATCATTTCTTGAAAAATAAATAGCGTAAACTTTCAATCTTTTTGTCAATTTTGCTTGAATTTAGATTTTTATCAGTCTTTTTTAAGAATTCATAAATAATTTAAAGCCTTGATTTTAACTAAATCAGGGCTTTGTTTTTGTATAAGTAACTCTTTTATAGTGTCTTTTAATAAAAAAAGGTAAAATTTAGGATGAATAAATTTTAATTAACGTTGCTATAATTTTATTTAAAAACGATTTCAGCGGTAAATAATGCAATTTTTTAACTAAAAAAAATAGATTAATTTGTTTAATGGATTATTGCTTATTTTAAAAAGGACACATTCTTAACGTTGTGTTAACTTTTTAAAGCAAAAATGTTATATTTTTGCCAAATATTATTAAACTAAACAATATGAAAAAATTATTAAAGTTGTTTTTTGTGCTTGCGGTATTATTTTGCGCAAATCCTAGCATTTACGCACAGGGTAACACTAATTCATCTATTAGCGGTAATGTTTACGATAAGGATTCTCAAACTTTACCAGGAGCCTCAATTCTTGCAGTTCATACTCCATCAGGTACTCGTTACTCTGCGTCTACGGATGGGACAGGTAATTTTAGTATCTCAAACATGAGAGTTGGTGGACCTTACAAAATCACTATAACATTTGTAGGATTTTCTGATTTTTCAGAAAATGAAGTTTACCTACAGTTAGGGGAAAACAAAACTTTTAAAATTGTACTAGCAGAACAGTCTAATGAATTACAAGAAGTTGTTGTTAAAGCTGTAAGAGATAATACTTTTAATTCACAAAGAACAGGAGCTCAAACCGTGATTAATTCAGATAAGATTAAAGCACTGCCATCTTTATCGAGAAACATTGCTGATTTTGCAAGACTAACTCCTCAAGCTCAATTAAGAGGTGATGATATTTTATCTATTGGTGGACAAAATAACAGATTCAACGCTATTTATATTGATGGAGCTGTTAGTAATGACGTTTTCGGTTTAGCTGCAAACGGAACTAATGGAGGTCAAACGGGAGTAAGCCCAATATCTGTTGATGCTATCGAGCAATTTCAAGTGAGCGTAGCTCCTTATGACGTGAAATTGTCAGGTTTTGCGGGTGGAGCCATTAGTGCAATTACTCGTTCTGGAACAAATAACTTTGAAGGATCTGCTTATTTTTTAAATAGAGATGAGTCTATTGCTGGAAAAACGCCTCCTTCATTAGCAGGAGCAAATGGAAGACAAAAATTAGCAGACTTTACTGCTCAAACTTACGGTGTTCGTGCTGGTGGTGCACTTATTACGGATAAATTATTTTATTTCATTAACTACGAAAGACAAGATAACGAAACGCCTCAGCCGTTTGATGTTTCTACATATTTAGGGCCATCTGGAAGTAGAATAGGGGAGTTAAGAACCAAGCTAGCTACTTATGGATATGATGCAGGTGTTTTTGACAATAACGTTCGTACGTTGGTAAGCGATAAATTAATTGCTAAATTAGACTGGAATATTAATGATAATCATAAACTATCATTGAAGCATAGTTATGTTACTGCTGACGAACTTTCGCCAAGTCGTTCATCGGCAAATGCTATCAACTTTGTTAATGGAAGCCAAACGTTTAAATCAGTAACTAATTCAACAGCTTTAGAGTTAAACTCAAGATTTGGTAATAAATTTTCAAATAACTTAGTAGTTGCTTTCACTAACGTTGATGATGACAGAAATCCTGCTGGAAATCCTTTTCCTACAGTAAGAATTAATGACGGTAGTACTAGGAATAACATTAATTTTGGTGCAGAGGGATTTTCTACAGCAAATTTATTAGAGCAACGTGTGTTGACTATTACTGATAATTTTGAGATTAATGTTGGTAAAAATAAGATTACCATTGGAACTCATAATGAATTTTCACAGTCTAAAAATGTATTTTTCGGAAATAACTTTGGTTCTTACACATTTCGTAGTCTTGATGACTTCTTGTTAGACAGAAAACCAATTACGTTTGTAATGAACTATTCATTAATTGGCGGAGAGGGTGATGGATCTCTCGGAGCAGCTGAATTTGGGACTAAACAATTTGGTTTTTATGTCCAAAATGAAATGCGATTAACAGATAATTTTAAATTATCTTATGGTATTAGAGTAGATGTTCCAGTATGGGAAGATGGTTTAACTAATGTTGATTTTAATAATAGAACTATTCCTTTATTAGAAGCTGCTGGAAAAAATTTGCAAGGCGCAACTGTAGGTTCTTCTATAAGAACTACTCCTCATTTTGCACCACGTTTAGGTTTTAATTACGATGTAAATGGTAAAAAATATACTCAAATTAGAGGTGGTTTAGGTGTCTTTACTTCAAGATTACCTTTAGTTTGGCCAGGTGGCACTTACAATAATAATGGAGTGTCTCAGGGAGCTATTTTTATAAATACTCCGTCATCAGGTGTAATTCCTGCATCGATGCCGTTTTTTAATCCAAATCCCAGTGTTGCAAGTCAAATTGAACCTCTTCCTGCATCTTTCCCAAGACCAGGTTCAGGCCGTGTAGGTGGAGATATCAACTTATTTTCAAAAGATTTTCAGTTACCACAAGTATTCAAAGCTAGTTTTGGTGTTGACCAAAAATTACCTTTAGGTTTTGTTTTAAGTTCTGAAATTACTTATAATGATAACATCAGCGCAGTTACTTATGAAAATTTAAATATTAAGGCTGCTTCAAGTAATTTAACAGGAGCAGACACAAGACCTCGCTATAACGGTAGGTCTCGCGTAGATCCAACTTACGAGGGAATTTATTTAGGTTCTAATACAAGTGAAGGTAAAGCGTATAACGTAGCTTTTACATTGGCTAAGAACTTTAGGTCTGATTTTATTGATGCTAATATTTCTGGAACTTATTCTTATGGTAAGTCTACTGTTTTAATGGATGCAACATCTTCTCAAAACAGTTCACAATGGAGAAATACAGAGACAGTTAACGGTGCTAATAGTTTAGAACTATCTAGATCTGATTTTGATCCAGGAAGAAGAATTGTTTCTAATGGTAACGCAACTTTCAAATGGAATAAATTCACTAAAACTAGAATTGGTTTCTTCTATGAAGGTGCTCAAGGAACTCCTATTAGTTATGTATATGCTGACAGAGGTAACTTATTACAAGATACATTTTCTAGCTCAGCTTTAATATATATTCCAAAACAACAATCTGAGATTGTTTTAGTATCAACGACTAACAATACTTTGACTCCACAACAACAATGGGAAGCTTTAAGCGCATTTATTGAAGGGAACGAGTACTTGAGAGGTAGAAAAGGTGGTTATGCTGAACGTAATGGTGACCGTCTAAAAACAAGCCATGTAGTAGATTTAAAATTTGCACAAGAATTTACAATCAACGTTGGTAAAAAGAAACATACTTTAGAATTCACGGCTGATATATTTAACTTCACCAATCTTTTAAATAAAAATTGGGGTAAAAGATATTTTACAGGTTCTGACCAAGTACAGTTGTTAACTCAAGAAAGTTTCATAGGAAGCACTCCTACTTTTAGCTACAATCCAGTTGTAGGTAACACTATCAACCAAGCTGAAGATGTAGGTTTAAACTCATCAAGATGGCAAATGCAAACTGGTGTTCGTTATACATTCAACTAGTTTAGTTTAAATATAGATAACCCTCATTTCAATTGAAATGAGGGTTTTTTTATGCCTTTTTTTCTTATATTTGTTAAAAAAAACTTTATTTATGTACGATTTTATTCAAAAATTTCATTCTGGTTGGGCTTATTTAGCACTTTTAGTATTAGTGGTAGCAGTGGTTAATTCCTTTATTGGGATGTCTTCAAAAAAAGAGTTTACTTCAAAAGATAGGAAAATTGCCTTTTTTGCCTTAATAGCAATTCACATGCAATTATTAGTAGGTATCATTTTATATTTTGTGTCTCCATTAGGTCTAGCTTCATTTGGACAAATGTCGGATAAGGCTTTACGTCTTACTTCATTGGAGCATCCCTTAATCAATATCATAGCAATTATTTTAATCACAATAGGATGGTCAAAACATAAAAAATTAATGACAAGCGAATCCAAATTCAAAACATTTTCAATTTTTTATGGTTTAGGATTGCTACTTATTTTGAGTAGAATTCCATGGAATATGTGGTTTTAAAAAACCTAAAAAAAAGCTCTAGAAATAGGGCTTTTTTTATCTAGGTACGGTTTTTGTAAAATAGATTTAACTAATACCCTATATATGAAAAAATCAATTACGCTGTTCTTTTTACTCGCTATTGTTAACTTAGTCAGTGGTCAAAGCTCAATTTTGAATAAACAGAAAGCTATAGTTCAAAGAGACTCTATCAAAAAGAGTAAAGTGATAACGGAAGGACAAGAAAAAAAATCAGATTCAGTACTTACCACATTAGGTGCATTTAAAGCCTTCAAAAAAGGAGCACACGCCTCGTATTATGCCGATAAATTCAACGGAAAGAGAACGGCAAGCGGTGCCAAATTCGATAACAATAAATATACAGCTGCACATAAAAAGCTTCCTTTTGGAACAAAAGTAAAAGTGACGAACGAAAAAAACGGGAAATGGGTAATTGTAGAAATTACAGATAGAGGGCCTTTCGTTAAATCCAGAGAAATTGACTTGTCAAAATGTGCTTTTATGGATATTGCTTCAAATAAAGGCAGTGGAGGAATGCTCGTGACAATAGCAGTATTGGATAAGTAATCACCAGCTTTTGTACGGATGGGCACTTAAATAAGAGTTGTAATATCGATTGTTTCCAGTCACTTCAGCCCCCAGCCAATTTGGTTTTTCGAAAGTTTCTGTTTCAGAGTTAAGCTCAATTTCGGCAATAATTAACCCTTCATTTTCGCCATAAAATTCATCCACTTCAAAAACATGACTGCCCAGTTTTATTTCAAAACGGGTTTTGTCAATAACGCCTTTTTCACATAAAAGCAATAGTTTTTCAGCTTCGGCAAGTGGAATCTCTTTTTCCCATTCAAATCGGGATAATCCAGCATCGTTTGAAGCGCCTTTTATCGTTATAAACCCTTTATTGCCCTTGATACGAACGCGAACTGTACGTTCAGGAACTGAACTCAAATAGCCTTGAGCAATGTGGTTTTTTGCAAAAGCAGCTGTCTTGAACGAGTCATCCTTGACCAAAAATTTTCTTTCAATTTCAATCATTTTTGTTTTTTTTAAATAATGGGAGCTATTTCCAGCTATTTGTTTCAATTTCTCATTCCTAAAACTTTTTTTCTATTTTAAAAAAGGAGCTTCTTGGGTCGCTCTTTTTTAAAAGAAAAAATAGTTCTACTCAATCGAAGATTTCCACTTCTATCTGGGCTAGTACAGCATTCAAAGGTATCAAAATTTTTACTGTAATAGATTCGCTTTTCTTAATCCGTTTTTAGGGCCGTTTTTCTGCGTTAATTTTTTGTATTTCGGTAACTATAGCTACCGGTTAGAATACCAAAAAAGGAAGTCACTATCATTTTTGGCTTTTGGGAACCATAATTTTATAAATAAGTGATAGTAATTTGTTATCCGATTTGTATTTTTACACAAACTTAGCTAAATAATGAAGGTACTTTTCAAAGCAAAACCAAAAACAACCATAGCTGGACTTTTAACTGAGTTTTTTGGCGAAGCGCAATCTTGGCGAGAAACAAATGATAACTTAGAACCTTTGGTTGAATTAATTCGGTTAATTCGACCTTTGAAAATCAAAAACATACAAACGGTAGACTTGCAAGAAGCCATTTCTTTTTTAAAAGAAAATTATTCGTGCCGGAAACAACTTTCAATTTATCTTAAAGAAATTTTAAAAGATAAAAAGTTTAATAAAATCCTTTCTGACGCAGCTATTTTGCAAGATGTAGATTTTATTTTTGAAGTCAAAAAAAGAATCTTTGCAAAATTTTTGCCGTACCAACCCCAAAAGGACACCTTAGAATATGTTCTTAATCAAGTTTTTTATCTAGCCAATGACGGGATTTGGATCAACAAAATTCCATTGAATCAATTGGTAGAACTCTATGACCTTTTGAAATTTAAATCCATTTATGTAAGTGCGGAGCCCAATTCAGTTTTATCTGAATTATTTGTGGCCATGCACCTAATAACACAGCGAATAAGTGGTCGTGCCATGGAAACAGATGTGATCAAAATGGTGCCAGAATTTGATTATATAGAAAGTCCTTTTTCAGCTTTTGAAAATGAATTATTTTTGATTAAAGATAGAATTAGAAGTTCTAATACGCATTATATTACTAGTGACGATTTGTCGTATGCACAATTGTTGGTTTTACACAAGCAATGCGAAGAATTTGTAGAGAAAGCATTTGACAACATTTCAAAATATGGAATTTCTCTTCGGGTAAATCAGAATTTATTAAAAATTAGACAACAGTTAAAACGGTTGAAATTTTTGATTTCGCTTTTGGTCGTCGATAAAGAAAAAGATAAAAAAGAAAACGGAATCGTATTGGCGTCGCGATTAATTAAGTTTAATTGCTATAAAAATAATGTTCGAAAATTTATTGGGGAAAGCACACAATTGATTTCGTATGAAATAACACAGCATACGGCTAAAACAGGAGAAAATTACATTACTGAAGGCCGTAATGAATATTTCAAAATGTTCAGAACCGCACTTGGAGGTGGTTTTATTGTTGGTATTTTATGTATTGTTAAGATGTTGCTTTCTAAGGCAGAAGCCAGTTATTTTGGTCATGCTTTTCTTTACAGTATGAACTACGCTATTGGTTTCATTGCTATTTATCTCTTGGGTTTTACGTTGGCAACAAAACAACCTGCAATGACCGCTTCTGCCTTGATTAAAGCGTTAGAAGATGGTGTGTTGAAACAAGGAAGAGATGCTGAAAAATACAAAGCGTTCGCCATCCTTTTTGCCCGTGTTTTCCGGTCACAGTTTATTGCTTTTGTAGGGAATGTGATTATGGCTTTTCCGGTTTCGTTACTTGGAATCTGGCTGATTGACTATTTTTTGCATTACAATATAGCCGCAACTAAATGGGAATCCTTACTGGTAGATTTAAGTCCCATTCATTCCTTAGCAATTTTTCATGCTGCTATTGCCGGAATTTTTCTGTTTTTATCCGGAATTATTACTGGTAGTGTTGCTAATAGAGACAAACACAATCAGGTTTATTTCAGGATTGCAGAGCACCCTTTCCTGAAAAGAAATTTAGGAAAAACAAGAACATTGAAATTGGCGAAAGTATATGAAAAAAGGTGGGCTGGTATTATTTCAAATTTTTGGTTTGGGGTATTTATGGGTAGTACAGCATCTATAGGTTTGTTTTTAGGATTAAATCTCGACATTCGACACATTTCTTTTGCTAGTGGAAATCTTGCGTTAGGATTATATGGAGCAAATTACACAGTGAGTAATTCCATGTTATTGTGGGGTATTTTTGGTATTGGAATTATTGGATTAGTCAATTTTATTATAAGTTTTAGTTTGTCAATGGGACTTGCTTTTCGCTCTAGAGCCATCTCACTTTATGAATTAAGGTTTGTTACTATTTCTATCTGGAATCATTTCAAATCAAGCCCTGTCAGTTTCTTTTTTCCGACAGAAAAAAAAGACAAATCAGTTGTGGTTGAGAATTATTTGCACGTAGAGGATTCAAAATAATTGGAAGAATACTAAGCATTCAAAAGAGGAACCGGCATTCAATTAGTTTAAGATGCAAGAATTAATTCCAAATAGAAAAATCATACATGTAGACATGGATGCTTTTTATGCTTCTGTGGAGCAGATGGATAATCCGTCGTTGCGAGGGAAACCTATTGCGGTTGGCGGGTCTGAAAACCGAGGTGTGGTGGCTGCAGCAAGTTATGAGGCAAGGAAATTTGGGGTTAGGAGTGCAATAAGTGGTGTTTTGGCCAAGAAAAACTGTCCGGAACTCATCTTTGTAAAACCGAGATTTGACCGCTACAAAGAAATATCGCGTAAAATTCAAAAGATTTTTCTGGAATATACAGATCTGGTAGAACCATTGTCGCTTGATGAGGCCTATTTAGATGTAACCATAAATAAAAAAGGGAATCCAAGTGCATCACTATTGGCGCAGGAAATACGACAGCGTATTTTCAATGAAATTGGTTTGACTGCATCTGCAGGAATATCAGTGAATAAATTTGTGGCTAAAATTGCCAGCGATTACAACAAACCAAACGGACAAAAAACTGTCAATCCAGACGAAGTTGTTTCTTTTTTGGAGGAGTTGCCCATCCGGAAATTCTATGGTGTTGGGAAAGTGACCACCGAAAAAATGTATCAACTTGGTATTTTTACCGGACTGGAGTTAAAGAGTAAGTCGTTGGAGTTTTTAGAAAAACATTTTGGGAAGTCGGGAAGTTTTTACTACAATGTTGTGAGAGGGATTCACAATAGCGAGGTGAAATCAGACCGAATTACAAAATCAGTCGCTGCAGAACATACTTTTGATGTCAATCTTTCTTCTGAAATTTTCATGATTGAGAAACTGGATGTGATTGCGGTTGCATTGGAGAAAAGATTAAAAAAACACCATGTGGCTGGTAAAACAATTACATTAAAAATAAAATACAGTGACTTTACACAGCAAACCCGCAGTAAAACTTTGCCATACTTCATCTCTGACAAAGCTTTGATTTTAGAAATAGTAAAGGAGTTGTTGTATCAAGAACGCATGAAGGATTCTGTTCGGTTACTTGGAATCTCGCTGAGTAATTTAAATACGGAGCAGAAAAAGTTTGTTGTGGTTCAGTTAAAATTTGATTTCTAATTGGTTATGACTGCATTCAGTAATGGCTCTCTTTATAAATGAAATTACGTTTGTTTCTTTAAGGCAAAACGACATAGGCGAAAGCTGCATAAAATAGAATACCTTTCCAGTCTGGAAAGGTATTCTATTTTATAATGAATTAATCGTATTAGTCTTTACTATTCAATTTAGAAAGCAATCTTAAAAATTCGATATACAACCATACTAACGTAATTATTAATCCCATTGCGCCATACCACTCCATGTATTTTGGCATTTTTTGTTCTGATCCTTTTTCAATTCGATCAAAATCTAAAAATAAATTTAAAGCAGCTATAACAATTACAAAAACACTGATGCCAATGCTCATCATTGAGTTTCCATAATGCACAGGTACAAAACTGGTAAACATGGAGAATATCCAAGATATAAGGTAATAGGTTGCAATAGCTAATGTTGCAGCCACAACTACTGATTTAAATTGTTCTGTTACTTTTACAATTTTATATTTATACAATCCCAAACAAACCATAAAAGTTACAAAAGTTGCCCCTACGGCTTGAATTATGATTCCAGGATACATTGCTTCAAAAATTGCCGAAATTCCACCAATAAAAAGCCCTTCAAACAAAGCATATCCAGGTGCTAAATAGGGGGAATATTGTGGTTTGAAAGCAGAAATAAGCACTAAAATTAATCCAATAACAGCACCGCCAATTGTAGGAAACATTGGATTCATTCCATTAAATGTCAACCACCAGATTACAGTTGCAGAAGCAGTAAGAAGTAAAAACAAGATTAAACTTTTATTGATAGTCCCTGATAAAGTCATTTCGTCATTATAGTCAATGATAGTAGCTTGATGTAGCTCATCATTTTTTGAAACTGCAGTAGAGAAAGTTTTGTTGTTTAAAAATGGGTTTTTAGAATTGAAACGCATAGTTGTGGGGTATTTGTTGTTTAAATATAAATTTGCAAATGACTGTTTAAATAGCCATATTTTTTTGAGTAAAGATAAGTCATGTTCTTTGGAAACCAAAAAATCCTTCTCATTTATCTAACGAGAAGGATTTTAATGTTTATTTAAATAATTTTTACTACTCTATTTCAGAAACTCGTAGGGTATTCACCATTCCTTTGTCTTTAATTGGCATTGCTGCCAAGTTGATGAGGTAATCCCCTTTTTGTACAAAACCTTTTTGTTTTACAATTTGGTTTATGTCCGTTACGGTATCATCAGTACTTACTGTTTTTTCATAGAAGAAAGATTTCACACCCCATAATAAATTAAGTTGTGTAAGGATTCTTCGATTAGATGTAAAAACTAAAATATGTGCATTAGGTCTCCAAGCTGAAATTTGAAAAGCGGTGTAACCGCTATTTGTCAAAGTACAAATCGCTTTTGCGTGTATCGAATTAGCCATGGTTGCCGCATGATGACAAATCGTTTTCGTAATGAAACGTTTTGTTTTGATTTGTGGCGTATTTTGAGGGACATGAATGAGAGGAGAATCCTCAACAGCTTGTATGATTTGAGACATTTTTTGAATTACCTGAACCGGATAATTACCAGTAGCAGTTTCGCCAGAAAGCATTACTGCATCTGCACCATCCATAACCGAGTTTGCAACATCATTCACCTCTGCACGTGTTGGCGTCAGGCTCGTAATCATTGTTTCCATCATCTGAGTAGCAACAATTACAGGAATTCGAGCTGTTTTTGCTTTACGAATCAATTCTTTTTGAACAAGTGGCACTTCATGTGCAGGAAGTTCAACACCTAAATCTCCTCTGGCGACCATTAAACCATCGCAATATGCAACAATCTTGTCGATATTTTCTAAAGCTTCTGGCATTTCTATTTTTGCAATAATTGGAATTTTACAATCCGAATGTTCTGCGATAAGCTCTTGTAATTGTTGTAAATCTTGAGGGGTTTTTACAAATGAAAGTGCAATCCAGTCTACATTTTGTTCAATCGCAAATAGTGCGTCTGCAATATCTTTCTCGGTCATTGCAGGAAGTGAAATTTTTGTATTTGGCAAGTTAACTCCTTTTTTGGATTTCAATTCACCACCTTGAATTACTCGTGCAATAACTTCTGATTTTTTATCAGTCTCAATAATTTCGAAAATAAGCTTTCCATCATCAAGCAAAATTCTTTCTCCTGGATTTACATCATTTGGAAAGTTTTGGTATTTCATGAATACTTTTTTTGCGGTTCCAATGATATCCTCAGCAGTTGTAAATGTAATTAGGTCTCCATCATGCACTACAACGCCTTCTTCCATTACTCCGACACGAAGTTTTGGGCCTTGTAAATCACCTAGAATTGCAGTTGTGTAGCCAAACTCTTCATTAAGACCTCGTATAAGGTTTATCTTTTCTTTTACATCATTGTAGTCAGCATGCGAAAAATTCACTCTAAACACATTTACACCTGCTTCAACCATGTCTTTTATGACCTCTCTAGTACTGCAAGCTGGCCCAAGTGTGGCTACAATTTTAGTTTTTTTGTTTGTAAGCATTTGTATTAAAAAATTAAATTGTTTTTTGATTTTATTTTACTTGTATCTACTAAATAAACAGTCGATACGCTATCTATGGTATTTAATAGGATTTGTATTTTTGATACGTTCATTGCACCGTCGTTATTTTCTATTTTGAGAAAGTAATCTGCGTTTTTAAATTCCGGAAGTAAAAAAACATTTGTTGATACTTCCATTGTTAGATCTGAAAACAGATTTTCGCTATTTCCAGTTTTATGTTGGACGATTTTATTTTTATTTTGGATCAAATTCCAAGTAATCGCGCTTTCATCGTCATTATAATAAAATCTAGAAAAGTGTGTTTCTCCTTCTTTTATATTAATTTGAATTTCGTTCTCGCTTTTGCTTAAGTTTACAGGCAGTATTTGATTTATAAAAAATGCCATTCGAAAGTCTTCTAATGAAGTGTGAATAGCAATAAGATCATAATCTATTTCGTCAAATTCGCCCAGATCCAATTTATGAATAGCCATTTCATGAAAAAATAAGTTGTAAATATAGCACTTCTATTGAAGTATTTGTCTTCTAAAACAGGATGTTTTTGGAATTTATGAACGATAACGTTATAGTGTTCTTGAAATGGATACTATCTTCGGTTCATTTTTGCTTGAAATGCGAAATAGGCACGTTGGGATGCTTTTTCTTCTGCTTTCTTTTTAGAAGTTGCTCTTGCTTTTGCGATTACTTTATCGTCTATACTCAGCTTTACGCCAAACAGTCTTTGGCCATCAATAGCATTGTCCTCGAAAATGTCATAATAGAATATTTTTTTTTCTTTTTGACACCATTCTATGACCAAGCTTTTGTAGCTAATTACCTTGCCTTCTAGCCGTGCAATATCAACGTATGGAGTTACAACTCTTTTTTGAATGAATTTTTCACAATAAACGTACCCTCGATCGAGATAGATTGCTCCAACTAATGATTCGAAGATGTTGCCATGAATGTTTTCGCCAAAATGTTGTATTGGCACTTTGCTTTCAATAAAACGTACTAAATTTAAATCCTTACCTAATTCGTTTAAGTGTTCTCTACTTACAATTTTCGAACGCATTTTGGTTAGATAGCCTTCGTCTCCAGAAGGAGCTTTATTGAATAAATGAGCAGCAATTACTGCACTTAGCATTGCGTCACCCAGGAATTCCAAGCGCTCATAATTGATTGGGTTTCCTGAAATATCTTGACGATTTGAGGAACGGTGCGTGAATGCTTTTTTGTAGAAATCAAGATTTACCGGGTTAAATCCTAAAATTTTCTGAATAGAATCAAAAAAAATCCCGTCTTCTGGAGAACGGGATTTTGAAAATATTTTTCTGATTATACGCATATATAATTAGATTTCTAATTTTTTTACTAATACACAAGCATTGTGCCCTCCAAAACCAAAAGTGTTACTCATGACAACTTTCATGTCTCTTTTTTGGGCTTTGTTAAATGTAAAATTTAGTTTAGAATCTATGTTCTCATCATCTGTAATATGATTGATTGTAGGCGGTACTAGTCCATGTTTCAACGAAAGAATCGAAGAAATTGTTTCAACAGCCCCAGCTGCTCCGAGCAAATGACCCGTCATAGATTTCGTTGAATTTAAGTTCATAGTGTAAGCATGTTCGCCAAAAACATGCAATATTGCCTTAGATTCTGCCAAGTCGCCTAGAGGTGTAGAAGTACCGTGCATGTTTACACCGTCAACATCAGTTGCTTGTAAACCAGCATCTCTCAAGCAGTTTAACATTACATTTTTTGCACCTAATCCTTCAGGATGTGGAGCAGTAATGTGGTAGGCATCAGCTGACATTCCGCCACCGCCTATTTCGCAATAGATTCTTGCTCCACGGGCAACAGCGTGTTCGTACTCTTCAAGTACTAATGCACCAGCTCCTTCGCCTAAGACAAAACCATCTCGGTCTTTATCCATTGGTCTTGAAGCGGTTTTAGGATCGTCGTTTCTGGTAGATAAAGCATGCATAGCATTAAAACCTCCCATTCCTGCAATTGTTACCGCGGCTTCAGAACCACCAGTTATCATTGCATCGGCATGGCCTAACCTGATATAATTGAAAGCATCAATAATAGCATTTGTAGAAGAGGCACAAGCTGAAACAGTTGTGAAGTTTGGACCTCTGAATCCGTATTTTATTGAAATATGACCACCAGCAATATCCGAAATCATTTTTGGTATAAAGAAAGGATTGAATTTTGGTGTGCCATCTCCGGCTGCAAAGTTCAACATTTCAATTTGAAACGTTTCTAATCCGCCAATTCCTGAACCCCAAATAACCCCAACTCTGTCTTTGTCTAATTTTTCGAAATTAAAATCAGCATCACGCACCGCTTCATCAGAAGAAACCATTGCATACTGGGCATAGCGATCTAATTTTCTGGCTTCTTTCCTGTCTAAGAAATCTTCAGCGTTAAAATTTTTCAATTCGCAAGCAAATTGAGTCTTAAACTTTGAAGCATCAAAATAGGTAATTGGAGCTGCACCGCTAACGCCATTAATAAGTCCGTTCCAATATTCTTCAATGTTATTTCCAATAGGTGTAAGAGCGCCTAAGCCTGTTACAACAACTCGTCTTAATACCATAAATTCTATTTTTTGTTACTTTAAACAAATAAAACCCACGCTTTCTTTACTGTAGTATTACAAAAGAGCCATGGGCATTACAATAAATATATTTTGATTGAAATTCAATCTTGAATTTAATTTAAAAAAATAATAACACCCGTTTACATAAATGCAAACGGGTGTGTGCTTTATTATTTTTTAGCTTCCTCGATATAAGAGATTGCTTGACCTACAGTAGCAATGTTTTCTGCTTGATCGTCTGGAATTTGAATGTCAAATTCTTTTTCGAATTCCATAATAAGCTCTACAGTGTCTAATGAGTCAGCTCCTAAATCATTAGTGAAGCTTGCTTCTGTTACAACTTCGTTTTCGTCAACACCTAATTTGTCTACGATAATCGCTTTTACTCTTGATGCAATGTCTGACATAATCTTTAATTTTAGAATTTAATTTGTTGGCAAAAATAAAAAACTTTATTTTAAAACAACTATTTAGTTAATAAATGTGAGGACGAATTTATAAAAAATATTTGACAAAGACTTCTGAATGTTATTTAATTTCGTTTTTTATTCCTTTTTTTGTGCAATTAAAATTTGTTTGAGTTATGAAAAAAATAGTAATTTTTGCTTCTGGATCGGGTACTAATGCTGAAAACATTATGAAATATTTTGTAAAAACAAAAATAGGAACTGTTGCAGCGGTGTTTACAAACAACCCAAATGCCCAAGTGATTGATAGAGCAAAAAATTATGGTGTAACAATTGAAGTTTTTTCAAAGGACCAATTGATTGAAGGCGAAGTGCTACAAAAAATAGACGCAATTCAACCAGATTGGATTATTTTAGCTGGTTTTTTATTGAAATTTCCGCAAAAAATTACTGCTGCTTATCCCAAAAAGATCATAAATATTCATCCTGCATTGTTGCCTAAATATGGTGGAAAAGGAATGTATGGGATGCACATTCATAGGGCAATTGTAGAAAATAAAGAAAAGGAAACCGGAATTACCATTCATTTTGTAAACGAAAATTATGATGAAGGGGCTATTATTTTTCAACAAAGTATTATTCTAACTGGTGAGGAAACTCCAGAAGTTGTGGCTACAAAAATTCATGAATTGGAGTATAAATATTTTCCGGAAGTGATTGAGAAATTAATGAAAGAATAGATTAGTTAGATTTTTGTAGTGATTCATGAAATAGATATTCAGCTCTTAACTTTAGTATTTAAGATAGACAAAAGTTAGCTTGAAAAGATTTTTGCACTACACCATTTTTTCTAAAAATTTAATGGTCTAAGAAGTCTGAAAATTGTAATAATGTAAAATGGAACACGACGTACATATATATACTGATGGTGCTGCCAAAGGAAACCCCGGAAACGGCGGTTATGGAGTAGTCATGGAATGGGTAGGAAAACCGTATAAAAAGGAATTTTACGAAGGTTTTCGTCGCACTACCAATAATAGAATGGAATTATTGGCTGTAATTGTAGGTCTGGAAAAATTAAAAAACCCTAATACTAGAGTCTTAGTAATTTCGGATTCTAAATATGTAGTGGATTCAGTAGAGAAAAAATGGGTTTTAAGTTGGGAAAAAAAGGGATTTGTGAACAGGAAGAATGCGGACTTGTGGAAACGTTTCTTAGTGGTTTACAGGAAACATAAAGTGGATTTCAAATGGATAAAAGGGCATAACAACCACGTTCAAAACGAAAGATGCGACGAGTTGGCTGTTATGGCTTCGATGCAAAAGCAACTTTCTGTAGATTCTTTTTATGAAAAAGAGGAAGCTAAGTTATTGTGAGAACAGTTTTGGTTGTATTCGAAATTTAGCAAAATTTAACGCTTTAAATGCGTTGTAGTTTTATTAGTTATAAACTATCTTTGCAACTTAATTCGAAACGTATATATGAATAAACTATTGATTGTTGGAACAGTAGCTTTCGACGCAATTGAAACTCCATTTGGAAAAACAGATAAAATTTTAGGTGGTGCAGCAACTTACATCGGTCTATCAGCTTCTTTTTTTAATGTACAATCAGCTATCGTTTCTGTAGTTGGTGATGATTTTCCACAAGAATATTTAGATTTATTAACATCAAGAAATATTGACATTTCTGGTCTTGAAGTTATAAAGGGTGGGAAAACTTTCTTTTGGAGTGGTCTTTACCATAACGATTTGAATTCAAGAGATACATTGGCTACGGAACTTAATGTTTTGGCTGATTTTCAACCAAGAGTACCTCAGGAGTATGCAAATGCTGATATAGTGATGTTAGGGAACTTACATCCTTTGGTACAAAGCAGCGTTTTAGACCAAATAGCCGTGCAGCCTAAATTAGTAGTATTGGATACTATGAACTTTTGGATGGATTGTGCCTTACCCGAATTATTGGATGTAATAAAGCGTGTAGATGTAATCACCATCAATGATGAGGAAGCAAGACAACTTTCAGGCGAATATTCATTAGTGAAAGCAGCTGCAAAAATCCAAATGATGGGGCCTAAATATGTTGTTATAAAAAAGGGGGAACACGGAGCGCTTCTTTTTCATAAGAAAGATGTTTTCTTCGCACCAGCGTTGCCACTAGAAGAAGTTTTTGATCCAACAGGAGCAGGAGATACTTTTGCAGGAGGATTTGCTGGATTTTTGACGCAGAGTGAAAATATTTCATTCGAAAACATGAAAAATGCAATTATCCAAGGCTCTAATTTAGCTTCCTTTTGTGTGGAGAAATTTGGAACCGAAAGAATGGTTGATTTAGATAAAAAAGAAGTAGTGTTCAGATTGCAACAATTCAAATCACTAACACAATTTGACATAGAATTATAATGCACTAAAACCTCGGAAACGAGGTTTTTTTTGTAAAAAAAATACGAGTAATAGCCTCTTGGTTTAATTCTTGTAAACAATTTAAATAAGTTAAATTCATTTTTAGAATAACACAACAACACAAACAACCTTACAATGAGCGATGCTTTAAAACATGAGTGTGGTATAGCCTTAATTAGACTACTCAAACCGCTTGAATTTTATAAAGAAAAATATGGAACCGCTTTTTACGGCATCCAAAAAATGTATCTTTTGATGGAAAAGCAGCACAATCGTGGACAAGATGGTGCTGGTTTTGCAAGCATAAAACTTGATGTGGAACCAGGAGAGCGTTACATCAGTCGTGTTCGTTCCAATCATTCGCAACCAATTCAAGATGTTTTTACACAAATAAACGACCGAATAAATGAAGAGATGGCTTCTCATCCGGAATATGCAGATGATGTGGCTTTACAAAAACAAAAAATCCCTTATTTAGGAGAATTGTTTTTGGGACACGTTCGGTACGGAACTTTTGGGAAAAACAGCATTGAGAATGTTCATCCTTTTTTACGTCAGAATAACTGGATGCACAGAAACTTGATTTTGGCTGGAAATTTCAACATGACAAATGTCAAAGAGCTTTTTCAAAGTTTAATTGAACTAGGACAGCACCCAAAAGAAATGGCTGATACAGTTACTGTAATGGAAAAGATAGGCCATTTTCTAGATGATGAAGTGACTGATTTGTACCAAGAATGTAAAAATAATGGGTTAACAAAAAGGGAAGCTTCGCCAATTATTGCTGAAAAACTGGATGTTGCCAAGATTTTAGCCCGAGCTTCTAAAAACTTAGATGGCGGTTATGCGATGGCTGGACTTTTAGGTCATGGCGATGCATTCGTATTTAGAGACCCAGCTGGAATTCGTCCTGCTTATTTTTATCAAGATGATGAAATAGTAGTAGTAGCTTCGGAAAGACCCGTAATTCAAACAGCTTTCAATGTTCCTTTCGAAAAAGTTCAGGAAATTGAACCTGGAAAGGCATTGATTATCAAGAAAAACGGAACCGTTTCTATGCAAGAAATTCTGGCACCAACAGTGAAAAAAGCATGTTCTTTTGAACGAATTTATTTTTCCAGAGGTAGTGATGCCGAAATTTATCAAGAAAGGAAAATTTTGGGAAGGCTTATTCTTCCGGCTGTTTTAAAATCAATTGATCAAGATACGGATAACACAGTTTTTTCTTATATTCCAAATACGGCAGAAACCTCATTTTACGGATTAGTAGAAGCAGCGCAAGATTTCTTGAACCGAAGAAAGAACAATTACATTCTGAAAAACAGAAATTCGTTAACGAAAGAATCGTTACAAGAATTACTTTCGGTAAAAATACGCACTGAAAAAGTAGCCATTAAAGATGCGAAATTAAGAACCTTTATTACTGAGGATAGTAGCCGTGATGACTTAGTAGCCCACGTATATGATGTTACTTATGGCGTTATAAAACCAACAGACAATTTAGTTATAATCGATGACAGTATTGTTCGAGGTACTACTTTGAAAATGAGTATTATAAAAATGATGGATCGTTTGAATCCAAAACGAATTGTTGTAGTGTCATCTGCACCACAAATACGCTATCCCGATTGTTACGGAATTGATATGGCTAAACTAGAAGGTTTAGTGGCTTTCAAAGCAGCTTTAGAATTGCTTAAAGAACGAAACTTGTATCATATTGTTGATGAAGTGTATGCCAAATGTAAAACACAGGAAAACTTCAAGGATAGTGAGGTTGTAAACTATGTAACAGCGATTTATGAACCTTTTCAACCACAAGAAATTTCAGATAAAATTGCTGAAATGTTGAGTTCTCCTGAAATCAAAGCCGAAGTGAAAATTATTTTCCAAACCGTAGAAGATTTGCATATTGCCTGTCCTAAGAATTTAGGAGATTGGTATTTTACCGGAGACTATCCAACACCAGGCGGTAATAGAGTGGTAAATAGGGCGTTTATGAATTTTTATGAAGGAAAAGACGCTAGAGCGTACTAATAATAGAGGAAGAACAGTTTTTAATCGGTTTTCTAAGTTGTTCGTCTAATTTATTTGGTTGCAACTAATAACTACTATAAATTTGGATCACCATAAAATTAGTAGGTTAAGTTTATGGTAGATTTGGGGCAAAAAAGGCGGAAGAAATTTCGCCTTTTTTATTGGAATAAAATCAAGAAAAAAGAGAGATTAGAAGAGAGATTAGAAGAGAGAGAATAGCAAAAAGAAATCGCAAAAAAAATAGCCGAACAAATTCAAAGTTCGTCCGGCTATTCTCTATGTTCTTAACTCTATTTTTCTTCTAACTATTTTTCTAAAGCAAATCTTCTAGCTACTTCCGTCCAGTTAATTACATTGAAAAAAGCTTCGATATAATCCGGTCTTCGGTTTTGATAATGCAAATAGTAAGCATGCTCCCAAACATCCATTCCTAAAATTGGAGTTCCGCCACAACCTACACCTGGCATTAATGGATTGTCTTGATTTGGAGTACCGCAAACGGTTACTTTTCCGCCTTTATGAACACAAAGCCAAGCCCATCCAGAACCAAATTGAGTTGCTCCCGCTTTGCTAAAACTTGCTTTAAATTCTTCAAAAGTACCAAAAGCAGCTTCAATTGCAGCCAATAAATCTCCAGTTGGTAGTCCGCCACCATTAGGAGTCATAACTGTCCAGAACAAGTTGTGATTATAAAAACCACCACCATTGTTACGAACGGCCATGTTTTTCATATCAAGATTGATCAAGATGTTCTCAATAGTCTTGCCTTCCATATCTGTTCCTGCAACTGCAGCATTCAGGTTAGTAGTATAGGCATTATGATGTTTTGTATGATGGATTTCCATTGTACGAGCATCAATGTTAGGTTCTAATGCGTCATACGCATAGGGTAATTGTGGTAATTCAAAAGCCATAATATGATTGTTTAAATTAATTTATACTAAATATTTATTCAAATTTATACATTTAAGTTTGAATCGAAAATTCTATTGCGTTATAATTTCATTAAATTATCGATTCTGTAATTTTTTTAACTTTGAATTCAATTAATACATGCAACTATTGAGGATGAAGTTGCAGGTACGTCTTTTTGAGTCGCAATGCGGTCTAAAGAATTTAAAAACACTATTTTTGGAGTTACAATAACCCTTCTTATTTTTGAAAAAGTATTTTATTTTATCGATCGCACTAGTTGTTATATTCTCTTGTTCCCAAAGAGAAAGACCTACTATTGCTTTTTATTATTGGAAAACAATTTTCAAATTATCTGAATCTGAGAAAAATACGTTGACGGAAAATGAAGTAAAAAAAATATACATTCGTTATTTTGATATCGATTTAGATTCAAAAAACGAACCTTTTCCTATTTCACCTATTGGTTTTGACACTAAAGCCCTAAATTACACAGTTGTTCCGGTGGTGTACATCAAAAATAAAGTCATGTTGCAAAAAAATATTGATGTTGAGACTTTAGCCCAAAAAACATTCGACTTTATTCAAGAAATAAACACTAAAAATAAATTACAGGTAGAAGAGATCCAAATCGATTGTGATTGGACACTGGCAAGCCGAGATAATTACCTAAGATTCATAGAGAATTTCAAAAAAATATCTGGTAAAACGCTTTCTGCAACAATACGTTTGCATCAGATAAAATATTTTGCAAAAACTAAAATCCCTAATGTAAGCAAAGGGGTATTGATGTATTACAATATGGGGACTATCGCTACAGATACCTTAAACTCGATTTACGATAAGAATGTCGCTAATCGTTATTTAGAAAGTCTAAAAAACTATCCGTTAGAAATTGATATTGCTTTGCCTATTTATTCGTGGGCAGTTCATATTAGCGAAGATCGAGTTATAGGTTTACGAAATAAAATTGATGTTTTAGAATTTAAAAAAGACACTAATTTTGTATTTGAGAACGAGTTCTATTTTAAAGTAAAACATGCTAACTATAAAAAAGGGAGGTTTTATAGCGCCAATGATATTTTAAAATTAGAATCAATATCCCAAAAAGATTTATTAGAAATGGCCAAAGATTTAGATGACAATCTAAAAGAAACGCCTAAAGAAATTATATTTTACGATTTAGACGAACTCAATATGAAAAATTATGAAAAAAATATCTTCAAGCAAGTTATTGCTCGCTTTTAGCTCCATTGGTTTACTTATTTATTCTGTGATTTATGCTTGTAGCGATAATGGGGATTGGGGCTGGACATTTGACTCTAATTTTACTCCTGAAACATTTGTAGACAAATCCTATTTGCCTCTTTTTTTATCATCGGATTTTTTTTACGGGATAGGTTATGACCGTGAACACAATATGAGGTTCAACGACGAAATAGTTGCTGATTGGAGTGCATACCTCAAAGGCAGTATTAGTGATAAAGAGGTTAAATTCTTTTTAATTGATTCCAGCGCTACTGACGTTATCAATCTTTACAGTTATTTGAACACTAAAAAATCAAATGCGACTGTAGATAGATGGTCTAAAATAATAAAGCTTAAGGATAAAAAGACGCGTGATTTTATAACATTTCTCTATCATGCTCAAGCTTTGGAAACGGTATCGATAAATACTGATTATTGGAGTTATGAACCTCAAAATACAGTTGTTTATAAGGATGTGAAAAGAGTGCAAAACATTGAAAAAAAGTATTATGAAGTAACTGATTCATTCCTGAAAAACAGATATTGGTTGTTAACAATCAAGGCTTATTTTTACAGTAATAACAAACCAAATGCCGATTCTTTTTTTCAAAAAACAGAAGATTTGGTTCCTAAAAACACCTTGTATTACAGGGGACTTTCTTATATGGCGGGCTTAGAGCACAAAAATAAAAATTATGCAAAATCGAATTATCTATTTGCGCAAGTTTTTGACCAATGCCCACAATTGCGAATTGTTGCCACTTATAGTTTTCACCCGCAGGAGCAAGCTGATTGGAATGCCTCATTAGCAATGACTAAAAATAATGATGAAAAAGCCGCGCTTTGGGCAATTCGAGGCTATTATGCAGATGAAGAAAGAGCCATTCAAGAGATCTATAAATTAAATCCGAAAAACCAGCATCTCGATTATTTGCTTTCACGATTAATCAATAAACAGGAAAATATACTTGATAGATCGTTTAAAGACCAGACGGTTATTCAAAATAAATTGGGAATTAAAAACCGCTTGAATAAAAATCAAATCAAATTAGTTTTTGATATTGCCAATTCCAATACCACGGCACAGCCCTATTTATGGAATATTGCAGCAGGATATTTAGAAACTTTAAATGGAAATTTTGCGCAAGCAGATAAAAATTTTGCACAAGCGGAAGATAAAATGCCAAAAACTTCGTTAGCAATCAACCAACTTCGACTACTGCGTTTTGTAAATAATTTGAGTAAAATAGACAAGATTAATGTAGCTAATGAAAAAACAATTGTATCTGATTTGAATTGGTTGTATTTTGAATTACCAAAAGAAGACATAGAGAATTTTAGGTGCCAAAAAGCTGCTTCTTGGAGTAAAAGTTATTTATCAGCTTTGTATAAAACAGACAATAACAAGGTAATGTCTGAACTGTTTTCTAGAGATAATAATTTTTATAACAATCAAGCAAATTTACTAGCAATGAAAGCTTTTTTAACGAAAAGTAATAATTCAGTAATTGAAAATATAGCATCAAAAAACTATGATTTAAATTTAAATGACATAAATAACTACCAAGCGGTCAAAGCAACTTTTGATAATAAAATTACTGAGGCTATAGTCTTTATGAAACAAACGGACAGTTTGCAGTACGTTGTTTTTTACGGAAATCCTTTTAATGGAAGGATCAAGGATTGTCATGATTGCGAGCACTTAGAACCTCAGAAAAAGAAATACACACAAATAGAGTTTCTTACCACTATAAAGCTAATGCAAGATAAAATCGAAAAACAAGAGGATATTTATGAAAATGCTTTATTGGTAGGAAATGCCTTTTATAACATTACTCATTTTGGAAATGCGCGTCTGTTTTATGAAGGGAATATTATAGGTTACGGATCAAGCCCTTTTGATTATAACGGGAAAACCAAAACAATGATTACTAATTGTTCTTGGGCAAAAATATATTATCAGAAAGCCTTTGAGGCGGCTAAAAATGACGAGCAAAAAGCAAAATGTCAATACTTATTGGCAAAATGTGAGCGCAATGATTATTATAATAAAAAGTATTATACAGTAGCAAATTGGTGGGAAATTGAAAACGATAAAATCAATTTTATAGCTTGGAATGGATTTAAACATTTGAAAAGTAACTATTCAAATACCAAATACTACCGCGACGTTATTGCTGAATGTGGTTATTTTGACACCTATGTAAAGCAATAATTTTTATGCCTTATGATTGTGCCATCGCCATACAAACAATACTGATTTTTGCACCGGGGATTTTCAACATAACTTTGGAACAAGCCTCTAGTGTTGATCCAGTTGTGATAACATCATCGATTATGAGGAAATGTTTGTTGTGATCTTTTTCAGTAAAGGAAACATCAAATACGGTTTCAATTCCCTCCGTTCTTCCCAATAAATTTTTCTTGGATTGCGTTTTCGAGTACACATTCCTAATCAAAAGGGAATCATTATAATGGATGTCTAATCTGGAAGAAAGTGCTTTCCCGAAAGCAGTCACTTGATTGTATCCTCTTTCTTTTAGTTTTCTTCGGTGCAACGGAACCGGAATAATTTCATCGATAGAGACCAATGATTCAATGTTTTTTAAATCCTCGGCATACCATTGCCCTATGGTCGTCCCTATTTCTTCTTGTCCTTTGTATTTTAAATTATGAATAAGCTGTTGAACAATGCCTTTTTTATGAAAATAAAACAAGGCCGAAGCATGAAGTACAGGAATTCGTCCGTAAAACTTTTTGAAAGCATCATTCTCTGGATTCAAATGATGATTGGTCAACGGAATATCGTGTCTGCAAACCGTGCAAATCACCTTTTCATTAACTAACAAAAAGGAATTACATCCAGCACATACGGGCGGAAAAAATAGATTTATAATGCTTTTGAACATAAATAAAATGATTTGTTTATAAAAATAAGGAAATCAGCGCTTCAACCGATAATTATTTCTTTTTTAAGTTCATTTTTTATATTTTTGCCGTATTATGGCAAAACAAGAAGATTTATTTAAGAATGTAGTTTCGCACGCAAAAGAGTACGGATTTATTTTTCCGTCAAGCGAAATTTACGATGGTTTGAGTGCGGTCTATGATTATGCACAAAACGGAGTAGAATTAAAAAAGAACATACGCGAATATTGGTGGAAATCAATGGTTCAAATGAACGACAACATTGTAGGTCTTGATGCGGCAATCTTGATGCATCCGACGACTTGGAAAGCGTCAGGTCACGTAGATGCTTTTAATGACCCATTAATAGATAACAAAGATTCGAAACGAAGATATAGAGCCGATGTTTTGATTGAGGATTATGCCGAAAAGCTAAATCTAAAAGCAATCAAAGAAATTGAAAAAGCACGTGCTCGTTTTGGAGACGCTTTCAACGAACAGGAATTTGTAACTACAAATGCCCGTGTGATGGAGTACAAAGCCAAAGAAAGAGAAATTCTGGAAAGAATGGCGCGTTCTTTAGGCAACGAAGATTTGGAAGATGTAAAAGCATTAATCGAAGAGTTAGAAATTGCTTGTCCAGAATCAGGTTCTAGAAATTGGACGGAAGTACGTCAATTCAACTTGATGTTTGGTACAAAATTAGGAGCTTCTTCTGATACGGCAATGGATTTATATTTGCGTCCAGAAACGGCACAAGGTATTTTTGTGAATTTCTTGAACGTTCAAAAATCAGGGCGAATGAAAGTTCCTTTTGGAATTGCACAAACTGGAAAAGCATTCAGAAATGAAATCGTTGCCAGACAATTTATTTTCCGTATGCGCGAATTCGAACAAATGGAAATGCAATTTTTTGTACGCCCAGGAGAAGAAATGCAATGGTACGAACATTGGAAAACAACTAGGCTAAACTGGCATTTGTCTCTTGGTTTAGGAAAAGAAAATTATCGTTTTCACGATCATGAAAAATTAGCACATTATGCGAATGCAGCGGCTGATATTGAGTTTAATTTTCCTTTTGGATTCAAAGAATTAGAAGGAATTCACTCTCGTACTGATTTTGATTTGAAAGCACACGAACAGTTCTCTGGTAGGAAATTACAGTATTTTGATGCTGAATTGAACAAAAATTACGTTCCCTATGTGGTAGAAACATCTGTAGGATTAGACAGAATGTTCTTGGCAGTTTTTGCAACTTCATTAAAAGAGGAAGCGTTAGAGGATGGTTCTACAAGAACAGTTCTGAAATTACCAGCCGTTTTGGCTCCAACTAAAGCAGCAATTTTACCATTAGTTAAAAAAGACGGTTTGCCAGAAATAGCACATAAAATTATTGACGATTTGCGTTGGGATTTCAATGTGGCGTATGATGAAAAAGATGCGGTGGGACGACGATATAGAAGACAAGATGCGTTAGGTACGCCGTTTTGTATTACGGTTGACCATCAAACGATCGAAGATCAAACAGTGACAATTCGCCATAGAGACACGATGAAACAAGATCGTGTTGCAATTGCAGACTTGAAATCAATTATCGAAAATGAGGTTTCAATGAAAAACTGGTTGATGAAAATGTAATTGGTTTTGGACTATATTCAACAAAAAAGCTTCTCAATTGAGAAGCTTTTTTGTTTGTGTTCACAATAGTGTATTAGCTTCTTAATTTCGTAATTGAATGTGTAACAGGGGTATCGTGTGAATTATTATTTAACTAATTGTAGTACATTTGTTTTAACTAATGAGTAAACTTACATCTTAAATAGTTTCTTTTTATTTAAATAATTAATTCAAACTTACAAGTGATCGATGAATTATTCGTACGTTATTATAGACGATGATCAAGAAAGTGTTTTGAAAACTAAAGCGATTGCAGATGGTTTTTCAGAGCTTTTCTTCATTGGCTCTGCCCAAAACGCTTCGGATGGTTTAAGTCTTGTTTTAGAAAAAAAACCAGAAATAATTTTTCTTGAAATTGATCCAGTAAATCTAAGTTCTAATTTATCACTTGGATTTATTGATGCTTTACACAAATATTTAACGATTCTCCCTAAGATTATTGTGACTACACAAGAAAAAAAATTAGCTTTTGACTCTTTTCAATATGAAGTAAAAGAATACTTATTGAAGCCAGTAACCCAAACAGATATTGTAAAAATGATGTTGAGGTTAAATAAATTAAAAAGGGAAGAAGAAATAGGGAGTGTCGAAAACGCCTATCAGACAAACAATTCTCCGTTTTCATTGGGACAAAAAACACCAAATGAATTGCATCCTTTACGACTGTGTATAAAATCCTATGGTGACCACAGGTACATTGATGCTGAAGATATTTGTTTCTTTCAAGCAGATAATAATTCTACAGATATTCATTTGAACAGCGGCGAAATGATAACGGCTTTCAAAACGCTCAAATATTTCGAGGCTGTTTTGTCATATCCTTTTATCAGGATTCATAAAAGTTATATTGTAAATCGCAATTATATTTCTCGAATCCATAATGGAAATTCGGTTTGCTACATAAAAAACACCAATACAAGATTGCCTTTTTCTAAATTATACAAAGGGAATGTTGAGCTCGTTATTTCTGATTTTGCCAATGGAAATTATCTGGAAATTTAAAAAAATTGTGTTCACCCTAATTTGATAGTCGTACACTATCAATTGGATATGTTCTACCATTAACCCTTTTTTGGGCATTGTTTTTTGGGATATGCGAAGTAGTTTTACATCATGATACAGTGATAATCACCATCATAACAAACGTAAAAACAACAAAAACATAAAAAACCCCAAATTATGAAAAACGCAATTACAACAATCGGATTATTTTCTTTAGTGATGGTATTAACTTCTTTTTCTTCAAATGAAGAAATCACTACAACTAAAAAAAACGACAATAAAGCACAGCTTTTTAAAATCGAAAATGCAAAATTAGAGATTAATGGAAATGGAGCTACAGGCGGGAATAAGAAAGTAGATTAATCATATTCTCATAAAAATTTAAAAGGCTATCAATAACATTTGATAGCCTTTTTTTATGGAACCAATTTTATTTTGTTATTTTTGATGAAATAAGAACCTTCTATTGAAATTAAGCTCCTGCATACTAATTGTTGTAACATTCTTTTTTTTGGGTTGTAACCAAAACAAAAGAGTGTCTGTTGTAAATGATCGCTCTCAAGACAGCCTTCCTTCTTATCTTACTTTGGCTAATGATTTTGATTTGTCTCCTCAGTTGCGAGAGCAATACATACAAAAAGCATCAAAAATTGTTGCTGACCAACAAAATGACTCAATACACCGGGTAAACCTATTCAAAATTGCTAATCGGTATTACAACTTAGATAAATTTGAAGAATATAAAAAAGCAGTGTTTGTGGCACTCAAAAAATCGGAAGAAAAAAAGGATTTGTTTAGTCTTGCTAAGGGCTATACGTATTTAGGTGATTACTATGATTCTCAAGCGGCATCAGACAGTTCTTTTTTATATTACGACAAAGCCGAGAAAATGTATCTCGAATTAGAAGACAACACTAATCAAGCAAAAGCAATTCTAAATAAAGCCACCCTTCAATATAAAGAAAGTGATTTTTTGGGTTCTGAAAAGACGGTTTCTAAAGTTTTAAAAATTATAAAGAATACTGATCAAAGCGAAGTGCTGTATGATGCTTACAACCTGTTGGGATTGATTTATAACGAATTAGATGATTTTGATAAGGCAATGGCATACCACAACAAAGCCTTGGCGAGTATTGACGAAAAGATTCCATCCGTTTTTCAGCCAGAAGCAACTTCTTGTAATAATATTGGTTATGTGTATCTCAAAAATCATCAATACAAGGAGGCAAAAAAATATTTTCAAAAAGGACTGGAACAAAAAAATATTTCCAGAGACAAACCATTTGTATATGCGATGTTGTTAGATAATTTAGCGCTTTCTAAATTGAAGCTGAATGAAAAGGAAGGGTTGGCAAGTTTATTTTATAAATCATTAAAAATTAGAGATAGTCTGCAACTGACAACAGGTATCATTACCAGTAAACTTAATTTGTCAGCGTATTTTAGGTCTGGGAAGGATACGGTAAAAGCGAGCCAGAATGCCAAGGAAGCATTGGCGTTAGCAAGAAGTTCAAATTCATATCGTGACATTTTAATCTCACTAAAACAGTTATCTGTCATAGAGCCTCACAATGCAGCGGTTTAT
>JAGOJA010000002.1:18929-65165 GCA_017995345.1 Flavobacterium sp. | reverse complement strand
TAATTAACGAAAAACGGCTGTCCCAAAAGGCAGCCGTTTTTTGTATAAAAAAAAACTGCTCCAGAAATGAAGCAGTTTTTTAACAACAAATTAAAACTAAAAATTAAATTTTACCATCTTTGATTTCGTCCACAATTTCAGGATTCAACAATGTTGAGGTGTCACCAAAATTTGAATAATCTCCCTCGGCAATCTTACGCAGAATCCTACGCATGATTTTTCCGGAACGGGTTTTTGGTAAACCGGAAACAAACTGGATTTTGTCCAATTTGGCGATTGGTCCAATATGGTCTGAGATTTGTTGATTAATCTCTTTGCTTAGATTTTCTCTATCGCGATATTCTCCAGTTTCTTTTAGGATTACAAAACCGTACAAGGCACTTCCTTTAATATCATGTGGAAAACCTACAATAGCTGATTCTGCAACTGCTGGATGCTCATTAATAGCATCTTCTATAGGAGCAGTTCCTAGATTATGCCCAGAAACAATAACCACATCATCTACACGTCCCGTAATTCTATAGTAACCTACTTCATCGCGCAAAGCACCGTCGCCAGAGAAATATTTACCTGGAAAGGCAGAAAAGTACGTTTCCTTATAGCGTTCGTGATCGCCCCAAATGGTTCGGGCAATTCCAGGCCATGGAAATTTGATACACAGACTACCAGTGACTTGGTTGCCTTCTATTTCATTTCGTTTTTCGTCCATCAATACAGGTTGAATTCCAGGCAGTGGTAAGGAAGCGTACGTAGGTTTTGTAGGAGTTACAAAAGCAATAGGTGAAATTAGAATACCACCAGTTTCTGTTTGCCACCAAGTATCTACTAATGGACATCGTTTTGCACCTACGTGATCATTGTACCAATGCCACGCTTCCTCATTGATAGGTTCTCCCACGGAACCAATCACTTTTAAAGATGCTAAAGTATATTTTTGTACGTATTCTAAGTTTTCTTTTGCTAAGGCACGAATTGCCGTAGGTGCAGTGTAAAACTGTGTAACTTTGTGCTTTTCGATTGTTTCCCAAAAACGGCTAAAATCAGGATAAGAAGGAACACCTTCGAAAATTACAGTAGTCGCACCATTTAATAAAGGACCATAAAGGATGTAGGAATGTCCGGTAATCCAACCAATATCCGCTGTACACCAAAAAATATCGTTTTCTTCATAATTGAACACATTCTTGAACGTGTAAGCGGCATAAACCATGTAGCCAGCTGTAGTATGAACCATTCCTTTTGGTTTTCCTGTAGAACCAGACGTGTAAAGGATGAACAAAGGATCTTCGGCATCCATGATTTCGGCTGCATTATTGTCTGATGCTTTGTCTAAAAGTGGTTGCAACCACTGGTCACGACCTTCTTTCATATCGATGTCTGTGTTGATTCTTTTAACTACCAAAACGTTTTTCACAGAAGGACTATTCAATAAGGCTTCATCAACAATACTTTTTAAATCGATGGTTTTGTTACCTCGATACCCACCATCAGAGGTAATAACCATTTTGCATTGGCTGTCATTTATTCTCGAATTTACTGCCGATGCGGAAAATCCTGCAAAGATAACGGAGTGAATGGCTCCAATTCTAGCACAAGCCAAAATGGAAATCGCTAATTCAGGAATCATAGGCAAATAAATACAAACCCGATCTCCCTTTTCTATGCCTTGTTCCTTTAACACATTTGCCATTTTACAAACACGTTCGTGCAATTCATTGTAGGTAATGTGTAAGGCTTGTTCCGTTGGATCATTCGGTTCAAAAATGATGGCTGTTTTATCTCCTTTTTTGGCAAGATGTCTGTCGATACAATTTTTTACAATGTTTACTTTAGCATTTGTAAACCATTTTATTTCAGCTTCAGCCATATTGAAATCGACTACTTTGTCCCATTCCTGATACCAAGTGAAATTCTCAGACGCCACTTTCTCCCAAAATTTTCTAGGTTCACGGACTGATTTTTTGTAATGTTTGAAATACTCTTCTAAATTTTTAATTTTATAGTAACTCATGATTTTAATAAATTTATATGTTAATACCCGTTTTATACTTTGTTAATGAGGCGATGATTTCCCCTACTATTGATTCATCATCAATGGTAGAAGGAATTTGAAATTCATCACCATCGGCAATACTACGCATCAGTTTTCGGAGAATTTTTCCAGAGCGCGTTTTTGGTAGTCGATGCACAACAACTACATTTCGTAAAGAAGCAACAGCCCCAATTTGTTGTCTAACCAGTTTGATAATTTCTTGTTCCAACTGATACTGCTCGATTTCGTTTCCTAATTTGGTTACAACCAAGGCCAAAGGAACTTGCCCTTTTAATTCATCATGAATTCCAATAACAGCACATTCAGCAACGGATTGGTGGGAAGCAACAATTTCCTCCATTTCGGCAGTTGATAATCGGTGTCCTGCTACATTAATTACATCATCGGTTCTTCCAGTGATGAATACATAACCGTCTTCATCTTTATATCCACCATCACCTGAGAGATAGTATCCGTCAAATTTACTAAAATAACTGGCTTTAAAGCGTGTTTCGTTCTCCCAAATTCCGAGCATATTTCCAGGAGGCAATGGAAGTTTTACAACCACTAAACCTTCTTCATTTGCGTTTAATTCTTCACCATTTTCATTAAAAATCCGAATGTCGTATCCACAAACTGCTTTTGTTGCTGAACCGGGTTTTACCAACATTTGTTCAATACCAAGAGAATTAGCAACCATTGGCCAGCCTGATTCTGTTTGCCACCAATGGTCAATTACTGGGATAGGAATGTGCTGTTGGTACCATTCTATGGTAGCATTGTCACAACGTTCTCCCGCCAAAAATTGATTTTTCAGCGCACTTAAATCATATTGTTTGATAAATTCTCCGTCGGGATCTTCTTTCTTGATGGCTCTGATGGCGGTTGGAGCTGTAAACATGGTGCCTACTTTATGCTCTGCTATTATTCTCCAAAACGTACTAGCATCTGGAGTTTTTATGGGTTTCCCTTCGAAAATTATAGTCGAATTTCTGTTCAGCAATGGGCCGTAAAGAATATAGCTGTGTCCAACTGCCCAACCCATATCCGAAGCGGCCCAAAAGGTTTCTCCTTCCTTTACATTATAGATGTATTTCATAGAAAATTTCAATGCAACGGCATAACCGCCGGTATCTCTCACGATTCCTTTTGGCTTGCCCGTAGTGCCAGATGTGTATAAAATATACAACGGATGATTTGAATTCACAGGGACGCAAGGCGCTTCTTCTGAGCCATAAACCAATGCGTCATAATCGATATCGTATTTTTTAAACGGAACTCTGGCACCTAATTTTCTATTTAAAACAATCACTTTTTTTGGTCGGTGTGAAGCGAGAGTAATGGCTTCGTCAACTAATGGTTTGTAGGCGATTAAACGGTCAACCTCGATTCCAGAAGAGGCGGTGATAATCACTCTGGGTTTGCAATCGTCAATTCTGATAGCCAATTCATGTGGCGCAAAGCCTCCAAAAACTACAGAATGGATTACGCCAATTCTAGCGCAAGCCAGCATAGCAAAAGCAGTTTGGGGAATCATTGGCATGTAAATTATAGCGGTGTCGCCTTTTTTCATTCCTAGTGACTGCATCCCTCCTGCGAGTTTTGCCACTTCAGTTTTTACTTCCGAAAAAGTGTATTTTTTTATGGTTTGTGTTACAGGAGAATCATAAATGAAAGCTACTTGATCTCCGTAACCATCCTCAACGTGTTTGTCTAAAGTTAGGTAGCAAATGTTTAATTCTCCATCTTGGTACCAAAGCGGATATCCATTTTTGTCTTTTGACAAAATTTCCTTCGGTTTGTTGTACCAATCAATTGCATCAGCCTGCTTTTTCCAGAATTTTTCTGGCTGCTCAATGCTTTCCTCGTAAATTTCCTTGTATTTCATTGTGTTGATTTTTTATTGAATTAATTCATTAACTTGATCGACTATCTTTTTAACTGAGAACGGCTTGACGACGTATAAATTGGCCCCTAAGGAAAGTCCTTTCTCAATATCTTTTTCCTTGTTTTTTGCTGAGAGGAAAATCACTTTGCAATGCCGCAGTCGTTCGTCGTTTTTTATTTGTTTCAAGGTGGCATAACCGTCCACCATAGGCATCATCACATCCAAGATGATCACATCCGGAAGTTGTTTTTCTAGAATATCTAATGCTTCCTGCCCATCGCGAGCTATGAAAACTTCAAAGTTGTTCTTTTTGAAAGCATATTCCAGCGACATTACAATATTTGGTTCGTCATCTACAATTAAAATCTTCTTCATTTTTTCAACTATTTTCTGGTGTGTTGTAATTGGGTAATATAAAGCTGAAAGTAGCTCCTTCAGTTATATCATCTTCGGCCCAAATACTACCTTTGTGATGTTCAATAATTTTTTTACAAATAGCTAAACCCAACCCGCTTCCTATTGGTTTTTTTACATTTTGATTTCGAGATTGATAAAATTTATCAAAAATAGCCTCGAAATCTTCTTTCTTAACTCCCTTGCCATTGTTGTGAATTTTGACTTCAACATTGTCTTTGTTTTCATGAATGGAAATTTGTATTTTTCCGTCTGTTTCTGAACAAAATTTTATGGCATTCGATATTAAATTATGTACCACTTGAATAATTCGCTCCTCGTCATAGAATGCTTTAATTTCGTGGGAATTTTGATTGAATTCGACCTCTATTTTTTTGTTTTTAATCAATTGTTGAAGTGAATCCAATGTTTTTTTTATCGTTATTGAAATGTCGTTTTTAGATAAATAAATTTTTTGCTTTCCAGTTTCAAATTTTTCTAAATCTAGAATTTTATCAATCAAACGGTTCAGTCTGTCTGATTCGGAAATGATATTTTGCAAAAACTGCTTTTTTAATTCTTCGGGAATATCGTCATCATCATGAAGGATTTCACTGGCAGCGCGAATGGCTGTAATTGGTGTTCTTAGTTCGTGGGTAACGGTGTCTAGAAATTCATCTTTTTGAATGTCTTTGTTTATTAATTCTAAATTAGCATTTTTTAATTGTTCGGATATCTTTTTTAATTCATGCGAAGTGTCCGTCAGTTTTTTATTGATGATGAGGTTTTCCTTGGATTCCTCCAAAATTCGCAATACTTCGGGCAAACTAATTTTATCTTCTTTGACTACGCTCGATATTAGTATTTTGGCGGAAGCCGTACCAATGTGTCCCGTTAATAAATTCTCAGCAAATTTTATAAAACGGGCGTCGGCGGTGGTAATATTTTTATCGATATTGTATTTTAAGTTAAAAATAGTCAGTGCTCGTTTTGTTCTGTCTTCACCCAAAAACCGCTGCAATACTTTTTGAATATCGGAAATATAAGCAGTTCCTTTCCATACAAAAGCGTTTTCGTGGTTGGTAATGTATTTGTCAATATCCACAAACATTTCAGCATAATTGCGTTCTCTGTAATTCCCGTTGAAACTCACGGATATTGCTAAGTAACTTAGGATGTTAATTAGTAAGCTCCAAAAAACCGCATGTGGGATTGGTTCTAAATAATCCAACCCAAAAAGCTCGAACGGTTTTAAAAACACAATTCCCCAAGGTCCTTCTTGAATAAAAAGACTGGTTGATTTTGTGATTCCAATGCCGTATGGAATTAACAATGTGTAAAAACAAGATAAAAATCCAAGAATAATTCCCGTAACTGCACCAGATTTAGAACCTCTTTTCCAGAATAATGCACAAAAAAAAGATGGGGCTAATTGCGCTATTATAACAAAAGATACTAATCCGATGGAAACCAAAGAATAGTCCAGAATGAAAAGTCTATAGATGGCATACGCCAAAATAATAAGAGAAAAAATCCCTATTTTTCGGCTGATTACAATACGTTTGTTGTTCTTTTCCTGCGAAGAATTTTCTAGTGAACCAATGAATCCATAGGGAATCAATAAGTTGTTGCTCAACATGGTTGCAAGCGCAATTGAGGATACAATGATCATCGAAATGGCTGCTGAAAATCCGCCTAAAAACACTAAAACAGTCAATATGTTATTATCAAAAAACTGTGGAATCAACAAGGAATAGGTGTCGGAATTATGGTCTTTACCTTCAAAAAGGATATTGCCTCCCCACGCTATTGGAAACACAAAAAGATTAAAAAGGAGTAGATATAATGGAAATAACCAGATTGCTGTTCGGATGTGGGTTTCTTTATTGTTTTCGACAATCGCTGTGTGGAATTGTCGTGGTAATAGGAAAATGGCAAACATGGATAAAACACAAAGAAAGAACCAGTTAATTCCGTTTGTAATTCCGCCTATCGTGTTTTTTTCATCAAAATTGTTAAGTAGAGAAGCTTTTTGATAGATGTCATCAAACCCATCAAAAACAAAATAAGTTACATACACACCAATTATTATAAAGAAAACTAATTTCAAGATAGACTCCATGGCTACAGCAGTTACTATTCCGCGTCTTTTTTCGGAAGCATCTACATATTTCGTCCCGTAATAGGAAGCAAATAAAGCCAAAGCAATACAAACATAGGTTGTGGTGTCTGTGAAAATATTGTCACTCGATTGTGTTTTTGTAACAATATGAAAGGTGTCTGAAATTGATTTTAGTTGCAAAGAAATGTAAGGCAAGATACTAAAAACACAAATTATAGTAACCAGTGCACCAAGAAATCTACTGTTTCCATATCGTAAAGAAATAAAATCTGCAATACTGGAGATTTTATTTACTCTCGAAATTCGGATAATTTTCCTGAGAATAATCATCCACGATGGGATAATTAATATGGGGCCTAAATAAATAGGTAAATAACTCAAACCGGATTCTGCAGCAACACCAATACTTCCGTAGTAAGTCCAGGCTGTACAATATACGGCTAATGAAAAGGAATAGATGTAGGGATTATTTGTCCATTTCGAATGGTTTCTTTTTTCAGACCAATGGGCAATAAAAAAAAGAATTGACAGATAAAGCATTAATATTATTAAGAGTCCAATGCTATTCATAATATCTTTTTATAATTAAGTATGAAATTGCAATTGAAAACAACCAGGCTGAGAAAATGTAAATGTAGATTATTGGGAATCCAAAAACTGGTTTTGAGCTGTCAAACAATAGCAAAAGCGGCATGTTCAAAGCCAATAATAGTAGCATTGAAAGGATAACCAATTTTTGTTCGTGTCTTTTTTTCATGTTATGAAAATACACAATCTCTACAAATAAATGTAGAGATTGTGTATTAAAAAACCAATTTGTCTTATTTTAATTAAACTCTAATGTGTTGCTTCGCCAGCACCAGAAGGGATTCTGATGTGTTCCACAATATCTTGAACATCTTGTGGTGGTGCTGGAGTAAAGCTTTTGACTGTAAAAGCAACTGCAAAGTTTACAATCATGGCAATAGTTCCAAAACCTTCTGGTGAAATTCCAAACCACCAGCCTTCTTTCAAGCCAGCTACGGCGTCTTTTCCACCATCAAAAAGTCCGAATTTGAATTTAAGCATATAGTAAATCATCAATAGTAATCCCACAACCATACCAGCTATAGCACCCTCCTTGTTCATTTTTTTGTCAAAAATACCAAGAATAATTGCTGGGAATAATGAGGCAGCAGCTAATCCAAAGGCTAGTGCAACGACAGCGGCCACAAAGCCAGGAGGGTTTATCCCAAAATAGCCTGCAATAATTACTGCAACTGCAGCAGCTATACGAGCAGCCCAAAGTTCGCCTTTCTCAGAAATATTTGGATTAATCATTTTCTTGATGATATCATGAGATACCGAAGCTGAAATCACTAATAATAAACCAGCAGCAGTAGATAATGCTGCAGCTAACGCTCCAGCAGCCACTAATGCAATAACCCAGTTGGGTAAGTTAGCAATTTCAGGATTAGCCAATACCATGATATCCTTATCAATAGTCAACTCACTCCCTTTGTTTCCTTTTGCTGCTTCAGCTGCTAAAAAGGCTGCATCTTTAGAGTTGTCATTGTAATACTGGATTTTTCCGTCTCCATTTTTATCTTCAAAAGCTAATAGACCTGTAGTCTCCCATTTGGTAAACCAAGCAGGCATTGACGTATATTCTTTACCGTTTACGGTTTCTATCAAATTGGTTTTTGCGAAAACAGAAATTGCCGGAGCAGTTGTGTATAAAATGGCGATTAAAACCAATGCGTATCCAGCTGATTTTCTGGCATCTTTTACTCTTTTAACTGTAAAGAAACGAACAATAACGTGTGGCAATCCTGCAGTACCTACCATCAGGGCTAGTGTAATTGCAAAGACATCAATCATTGGTTTGGTGCCGTCTGTGTATACAGAAAACCCAAGATCAGTAGAAAGGCTGTTTAGTTTATCTAATAAATAAGTGTCGGTTCCTATAACTTTTCCTCCCATTCCTAATTGCGGAATTGGATTTCCAGTCATTTGAATAGAAATAAAGATAGCCGGAACCATGAAGGCAAATATTAATACACAATACTGTGCCACTTGAGTATATGTAATTCCCTTCATTCCGCCTAAAGTGGCATAAAACAAAACGATTACCATTCCTATGATAACACCAGTATCGATATCTACTTCTAAAAATTTAGAAAACACTAATCCCACACCACGCATTTGTCCTGCCACATACGTAAAAGAAACTACTAACGCACATATTACGGCAACCGTTCTTGCAGCATTTGAGTAATAGCGTTCTCCAATGAAATCAGGAACTGTAAATTTCCCAAATTTTCGCAGATAAGGCGCGAGCAAAAGAGCAAGCAGAACATATCCGCCAGTCCAACCCATCAAATAAACGGCGCCATCATAGCCATCAAAGGAAATGATACCCGCCATCGATATAAAAGAGGCAGCACTCATCCAGTCAGCAGCTGTTGCCATTCCGTTTGCCAATGGAGAAATCTCTCCACCTGCAACATAAAATTCTTTAGTTGATCCGGCACGAGACCAGATTGAAATTCCAATATAAAGAGCAAATGTTACTCCAACAATTATGTAGGTCCAAGTTTGTAAATCCATGATATTTTATTTTTTTTATAGTTTTAATATTATTCGTCGAAACTATATTTTTTGTCTAGTTTGTTCATCAATCGAACATAAACAAATATTAATATAATAAATACATAAATTGAACCTTGTTGTGCAAACCAGAAACCAAGTGGGAAACCACCCAACTTAAAAGAATCTAATGCAGTTTTGAAAAGGATTCCGGCTCCGTAAGAACATAAAAACCAAATGCTTAATAAAATCACGAGATATTTTAAGTTTTCCTTCCAATATGCCGTCGCTTTGTCTTGTTTGTCGCTCATAATAGTATAGTAATAAAGGTTAGTTAATTATAGATAGGTCATTCCTTGAAGTATGACTGTGTTTACGGCTTTTTCTGAAGCGTGTTTTAAAGTTTGTATTCTAAGTTAATTTAGAATTGTGTCCGCTAAAAAGCGTATTGGCTCCAATTCCTAAATGTGTAATATTGTTATTGTGTAAGAATAGTTGAAAACCTTCGCCTTGTCCCTACCGTGCTGATTGAATCTGAATTCAGGCTAAGAGGTTCAAAATGGGTTAGGGTTGTTTTGTCCCCACATCTGTGCCCTGAACAGTGCTTTAAGGTGCTTTGAGCTGTCATTATTCAAATTAAATTTCATCTCGGCTCCATAATTAGGTGTCCCTTGAGAAAAGCCTTTTAAAGTGAATAGCAGTACAACTGCAATCAAATATTTTCTCTTCATAATTAATAGGTTTGGTGTTAAATGGTTGGTTAATAAAGCGCCAAATTGTATTAATTTATTTAAAAAAAAAATTTTGATATATATATGTGTAAAGTGTATAGTTAATCCTTGAAGCGCTCCCATTTTATAAGCATGAATTTGTCTCCAAGCTCTGTTATAATCATTCCTGCTCCCGATAGAAGTTCTTTGTTTTTGACGTACTCAATAAGTTCTAAATGGCTTAAAATCTTATAAGTAGGGTGGTAATTGGCATGCGATGGTTTTTTTATGTTAAAGGCTTTAACCCAGTTGCTTATAGTAACGTGGGAAACACCAATAATTCGCTCTATTTCACGAAAACTTACCCCTTCAAGATAGAGTTGCAATGCCTTGGTAACATAATAGTCATCTATCTTTTTTCCGATTTTATTGACGGTGAAAAAATAATTGCATTTTTTGCATAAGTATCTTTGTTTACTGTTAATTATGCCACTTTTTATAATTTGATTGTCTTGGCATTTCGGACAGGCTAAAATCTCCATATATATAAATTTTGCATAAATATAGTAAATTAGCATTTATATTTAAAGCAATATTGTGAACAAAATGCCGAAAAATTTACGGAAGCCCTATTTATATTGAAAATTTTATGCGTCTATGATAAAAAAAGAAACGATTGTGTTTTTTTGGATGGGATCTTATATATATGACCATTTCTTAGTCACGAGCATTTTTTTTGTATTTTTAGATATTAATAAACTGTTTATGAAAAATTCAATAGCGGAACGAATTGCCGATTTTCTTAAGAATCATCCTCCATTTTGTAGCCTTAGTCTAGCTGATTTGATTGCCATTGCAAAGGAGTCTCAAGTGCTTCATTTGGAAAAAAAACAAGTGCTTTTTAATGTTAATGACCAGCCTCATCCCTTTTTTTATATTGTTAAGGACGGAGCGGTGGCGCTATCAGTTGTTTATGACACAACGAAGGTGCTTGTCGATGAATGTGATGAGGGTGATATTGTAGGTTTACGGCCATTTTTTGCAAAAGATGGGTACTTGATGACGGCCGAGGCCAGAGAGGAAAGTCTGCTCTATGCCATTCCGATAACTATTTTCAAACCTTATGTTTTTGAAAATACTGCCGTTTTGAGTTTTTTGTTGGAAAGTTTCGCTTCAAATACCCGTAATCCTTACGATAAGGAAAATAAGGGGAAATTGATTTCTGAAAACGTAAGCTATATTGAACGGGATGACACTATTCAATATTTCAAACCTATTTCCTATTCTACAAACCCTATTACAGCTAACAAAATGGATTCCGTGAAATCAATAGCCGAGACGATGACGCGACTTAAAATAGGGAGTGTCATTATTCAGGAAAACCAGATTCCCATTGGGATTATCACCGATAAAGATTTACGGTCGAAGATAGCCACTGGCCTGTTCTCGATAGAAGCAAGCGCTGATCAGATTATGTCTGCGCCTGTGATTACTGTAAAGGCTAACGGATCAGTTGCCGAAACCCAGTTGATGATGCTCCAGCATACTATAGGTCATTTATGCGTGACTTTAGATGGGACTAACAAATCGGAAATTATTGGTATTATTTCTGAGCATGATGTTGTTGTCGCTCAAGCAAATAATCCGGGAGTATTGGTAAAACAGATTAAGCGCGCCGAAAGTGCGCAGGAGCTAAAATTGGTTAGGGATAATCTCACTAAATTAATCAAGAATGCTTTAGTTGAAGGTATTCCAATAGGGCATATCTGCCAGATTGTTGGGGAAATTAACAGCGCTATTACAAGCAGGGCAATCGAATTGTCTATTGTTAAAATGGGAGAACAACCTCCTGTTCCGTTTGCTTGGCTGAACATTGGGAGTCAGGGAAGAAAAGAACAGTTGTTGTTGACAGATCAGGATAATGCTTTGGTTTTTGAAGATGTAGCGGAAGAAAGATATGATGCTGTTAAAAAATATTTTCTGCAATTGGCTGATAGTGTAACTCATATCCTAAATGTTGTGGGATATGAATTTTGTCCAGCAGAGATGATGGCGAGCAATCCGTTATGGTGTAAGTCACTCAAAGAATGGAACGCACAATACAATGCCTGGATACATAGCCCGGCCAAGAAAGGAATTCTTATGTGTTCCATTTTTTTTGATTATGACTTTGTATATGGCGATAAAGAGTTAGTTAATGCAATCACTTCTACTATTTTTAAAAACGTAAATGACAACCAAATTTTCTTTGCGTATTTAGGATCTGATGCCTTAAAAAATCCGCCTCCACTAGGATTCTTTAGGCAATTTTTGGTTGAAAAGGACGGAGAACATAAAGATTCTTTTGATGTGAAAAGTAGGGGATTAATGCCTTTGATTGATGCAGCTAGATTATTGTGTTTGAATCAAAAAATTACTGGGGCAAACAATACACTAGTTAGATTTAAAGAATTAGCTGCTTTAGAACCTCAAAATGCGACAACATACGAAGCCTGTTCCGAAGCGTTTTCTGTTTTGCTGAAATTCAGGACTGAAGAAGGTTTTGCAAGCAATTCAGGAGGAAGGTATTTGGACCTAAATAAATTGACGAAACTTGACAAGGTAAAGCTTAAAAATGCCTTCCATCCCATTAGTGATGTTCAAGAGATTTTGAAAACGCGTTTCCAACTTACACATTTTACTTAGATGATGCTATCGAATTGGTTTAAAAAAGAGAAGAAAAACTATCCCGAATTTTGGCAAAATTATTTGGATTATTTTGATTCTAAATCAGATAAAAATAATGAAAAACGTTTTGTGGTTTTTGATACCGAAACAACCGGTTTGGATGTGCGAACGGATGTCATTTTATCCATTGGTGCCGTGACGATTTGCGGCAATTCAATTATTGTGAATGATTGTTTTGAGCTTTTTGTCGAGCAAAATATTTTCAAAACGGAATCAGTGCCTATTCACGGTATTTTGAAGGAAGGGAAAGAAAAAAAACTAACGGAGAGCGAATCGGTAATTCGGTTTCTTGATTTTATCAAAGATTCAACCTTGGTGGGACATCATGTGCGTTTTGATGTCAATATGGTCAATGGAGCACTAGGGCGTATGGGTTTGGGAAAACTCAAAAACCGCAGTATGGATACGGATAAGATGTACCAAAAATTCAAAGGCTTGCAAGAAGAGCAGCATTCCAGTCTAGATGAATTGTGCCGGATTTTTAAAATCGAAAAAAGCGATCGACATACTGCTGCGGGCGATGCCTTTATTACGGCCTTGATTTTTTTGCGCCTTAAAAATAAATAAAAATAGTAGTTTGGCTTGTAAAGGCGGAATTATAATTGTGATATAGCACTTCTTCTAAAGCTGTAGAATTTAGGATATATGAATAACATAAAGAACATTTGGATTAAAAAAATAAGTCATACTATTCTATAATAACTGTTTTTGTTGTTTTTTTATGCCAAATTAGGTTGTTTAATGCAATAGTCATACTTTAATATTAGCACACTAGAACCTAACTACAAAGTAGAACCGTGTTTTTAAAAACAAAAGGGCTTCAAGAACTCGCTAAAGAAATTTCAAAAAACATGTTTCCTGAACCACAACAGTAAAAACTAAGAGAAGATTTTGAAGAACGTTGTGGTAAAAATAGTCCAGAGGTATATTATAAAACATTTGTGACATTAATGGAATGGGGGTTAGGGGATAAGCTAGAAACTATTCCGCATAAAACATTAATTGTTGGGTCTGACATGGACTACATGTCTATTTCTCACAAAGAAGAATATGCTTCGAGGATGCAAAATGCAAGTGTAGCGATTGTTTCTAATTCACGACATGGAGTTGTAATGGATCAATACGATGTTTTTAATAAAGTCATCTTAAACTTTTTAGAAAATGAGTAAATCAGTGCTTATCACAGGAAGTACCAGCGGAATCGGATTAGGGATAGCTGAAGTTTTTGCGAAAAACGGCTATCAGATTATGTTTCATGGATTGGAAGTAAATGGTGCCGAAATTGCTTCGAATATTGGTAAAAAATACAAGGTCAATACCGCGTATTCAAATGCTAACTTATTAGATTCTACTGCAATTACTCAACTTATTGAAGAGACGAGGCGGCAATTAGGCTCCATTGATGTTTTGATTAATAATGCAGGGATTCAATATGTATCGCCTATTGAGGATTTTCCAAACGAAATGTATGAAAAGATTATAGCAATCAATATGAATGCTGTGTTTTATGCTTGTAAAGCAGCTTGGAAACACATGAAAAAACAAAAGTTTGGCCGTATAATCAATATCTCTTCCGTACACGGAATAAGGGCTTCTGAGTTTAAGTCGGCTTATGTCACAGCAAAACATGGAGTTGTAGGCATGACAAAAGTAATGGCTTTGGAAGGAGCACCTTATAACATAACATGTAACGCAATTTGTCCTGGTTATGTGAAAACACCTTTGGTGGAAAACCAGATTAAGGATCAGGCAAAAGCACATCAGCTTTCGGAAGATGAAGTGATTGAAAAGATTATGCTAAAAAAGCAGGCTGTAAAAGAGTTTATTCCTATGGAGACTATTGCTGAAACGGCACTTCTTTTGGCTGCAGCACACGCAACGACAATTACGGGAACGACTTTTACTTTAGATGGAGGTTGGAGCGCTCAATAATATTTTGGTTTTTTTAATTATGTTTAGTTAGGGTAAAATCTGTCAAGAGCAATTTTGACAGATTTTTTTAATTCTATTTGACATTAAACAAGATAAGTTATGATAAATAAAAAAGTAAACACTGTTCAAGAAGCTCTTGAAGGAATCGAGGATGGAATGACGCTTATGTTAGGTGGTTTTGGTCTTTGCGGAATTCCGGAAAACAGTATAGCTGAACTAGTAAAAAAAGGGATAGTTGATTTAAACTGCATTTCAAATAATGCAGGAGTTGATAATTTTGGGTTGGGACTATTGCTGCAAAAGAAGCAGATAAAAAAAATGATCTCTTCTTATGTGGGCGAAAATGCTGAATTCGAACGGCAGATGCTTTCCGGTGAGTTGGAGGTGGAACTTACTCCACAAGGAACCTTGGCTGAGAAGTGTCGTGCTGCTCAGGCTGGAATACCGGCTTTTTTTACTCCTGCGGGCTGCGGAACTGAAGTAGCCGAAGGGAAAGAAGTGCGCGAGTTTAGCGGAAAAATGCACCTTATGGAATTGGCCTACAAAGCTGATTTTGCAATTGTAAAAGCCTGGAAAGGAGATGAGGCAGGGAATTTGATTTTTAAAGGAACTGCGCGAAATTTTAACGGATGCATGGCTGGAGCAGCTAAAATTACCATTGCAGAGGTAGAAAAACTGCTGCCTGCAGGAGCATTAGATCCAAACCAAATTCACATACCTGGAATTATGGTACAACGTATTTTTAAAGGAGAGAAGTTTGAAAAGAGAATTGAGCAACGTACGACAAGCAAAAGAAATTAACCATGGCTTTAGATAAAAATCAAATCGCAAAACGAATTGCCAAAGAAGTGAAAGAGGGATATTATGTCAACTTAGGAATTGGTATTCCAACATTGGTGGCGAATTTTATTCAAGATGATATGGCAGTAGAATTTCAAAGCGAAAACGGAGTTTTGGGAATGGGGCCATTTCCTTATGAAGGCGAAGAAGATGCAGATGTCATTAATGCCGGAAAACAAACTATTACGACCTTACCGGGGGCAAGCTTCTTTGATTCGGCATTTAGTTTTGGAATGATTCGGACTCAAAAAGTAGATTTGACAATTTTAGGCGCCATGGAAGTTTCTGAAAATGGAGATATTGCCAACTGGAAAATTCCAGGAAAAATGGTAAAAGGAATGGGTGGCGCTATGGATTTAGTGGCTTCGGCCGAAAATATTATTGTCGCGATGATGCATGTGAATAAAGCAGGAGAATCTAAAATTTTAAAAAAATGTACGCTGCCATTAACGGGTGTTGGTTGTGTAAAAAAAGTGGTGACTGAGTTAGCTGTTCTAGAGATAACGCCTGAAGGGTTTAGATTACTAGAAAGAGCACCTGGCGTATCAGTCGAAGAAATTATAAAAGCCACCGCAGCCAAATTAATCATTGACTCTGAAATTCCTGAGATGGCAATTGATTAAAATTTTCCTTTCTAGAAAGTGGATTCCTAATTATTTCAATCATGTATAATAAAGAATCTCTTTAGGATTGATCCAGTGTCTCTCTGAGGAAAGGTTAAAAAAACAAAAAATCCACTAATTTCTTAGTGGGTTTTGGTGGTACCTCCAGGGATCGAACCAGGGACACATGGATTTTCAGTCCATTGCTCTACCATCTGAGCTAAGGTACCTTGCTATCGCGGGTGCAAATATAGAATGATTTTTAGTTTATCCAAAATATTTTTTAAAAAAAATCAATTCGTACCTTTGCAACTTCAAAAAATAAATTATGATTTTAGTTGTTGATGTAGGGAATACCAGAATTAAAGCTGCTGTTTTTGAGGATACTAAGCTTTTGGAGATTTTTGTTTTTACTGATAAGGAACTTCAAAAAAATATTGAAAATATTTTAAAAAAGTTTAAAAATGTTTCGGATTTAGTCGTCTCGTCAGTTGGTGATCTCGAAAAATCATCTTTTTTAACATTTGAAAACCTGCTAAATGTGCATTTTATTTCTAATGAAGACCCTTTTCCTTTTCAGAATATGTATGCTACGCCCCATACTTTAGGAATTGACAGAATTGTTCTTGCTGCAGGAGCAACATTGCAGTTTCCTAATCAAAACAGGCTTGTTATTGATGCGGGAACGTGTGTTACGTATGATTTTATTGATGAGAAAAATAATTATTTAGGTGGAGCTATTGCACCAGGATTGCGATTACGCTACGAAGCATTGCATAATTTTACAGCAAAACTTCCTTTATTGGTATTAGAAAATCCAAAAAATTTTATTGGAACATCTACTTCTGATTCTATTCATTCGGGTGTAGTAAATGGATTAGTTTATGAAATTGATGGCTTCATAGAGGAATATAAGTCACGGTATTTAAATTTTATAATAATTTTAACGGGTGGAGACACAGATTTCTTGGCTAAACGATTAAAAAATACCATATTTGCCAATTCAAATTTTCTTTTAGAGAGTTTGAACCAAACATTTCAATATAAAATCAAAAATGATTAAAAAAATTATAGTTATTGCATGTCTATTTTTGTCATTAGTGTCTTTTGCGCAAGAAGGAACTTCCTCTCCATATTCCTTTTATGGGATTGGCGATATTAGGTTCAAAGGTACGGTCGAGAGTCGCTCTATGGGTGGGGTAGCCGTTGAGCAAGATAGTATTCATATTAATTTAGAGAATCCGGCAAGTTTTGCTAATTTAAAGCTAACGTCATTTGCTGTTGGAGGAACGTATAAGACGACCAATCTAAAAGCGAGTTCTCAGTCTGCAAAGGCTACAAGAACTACCTTGGATTATTTGGCGGTTGGTTTGCCTTTAGGGAAATTTGGATTGGGTTTTGGATTGATTCCGTATTCCTCTGTTGGATATAAAATTGAATCTATTTCTGCTGACAATACGCAAAACAGCAGGCGATTTAATGGAGATGGTGGTCTTAATAAAGCTTTTTTAGGAGTTGGATACAAGATAGCATCAAATTTTAGTATTGGAGCTGATGTTAATTATAATTTTGGCAAAATTGAAACCAATAGTTTGGAATTCATTCCTAACATAACTGCAGGTACAAGTGAATTTAATTCGGCGGATTTGTCTGGAGTAAATTTCAATGTCGGAATGATGTATCAGACTAAAATCAATAAAAAAACAATGTTCTTTAGTAGCATGAATTATACGGTACAAGGTAATTTGAAATCTCAAAATATAAGAAATGTATCCACAGTAATTTATGATTCTAATTTTAATTTACAAGTTGTAGATCAACTTGGAGAACAAAAAAATCAAACAGATATAAAGTTGCCTAGTAGATGGTCTCTTTCTGCAGGAATTGGAGAATCTAGAAAATGGGTTTTTGGAGGGAAAATTGCGTATCAAAAAAACTCAGGAGAACAAAATTATTATAACCAAGCGAACAATGTAAGTTATGGTAGGTATGGCAGTGTAAGTATGGGAGGTTATTACATTCCAAATTACAACTCATTTACCAGTTATACAAAAAGAATTGTTTACAGGGGTGGTTTGAGATATGAAAAAACAGGATTGATGGTAAATTCACAGTCGATTAATGATATGGGATTGACTCTTGGGCTGGGATTGCCGTTGAACGGAACATTTTCTAATATAAATATTGGCTTCGAATTAGGGAAAAAAGGCACGACAAGCTCTAACTTGGTACAAGAAAATTATGCTAACTTTAGTGTCGGTTTTTCATTTAATGATACATGGTTTGTAAAACGAAAATTCAATTAAATACAAGAATAGGTGATTTAGTATCAAACTTCTTTGTCGATTATAACATATGACTTTAGTCCGAAAAAAATATATTAAAGTAGTTGTCACAGTTTTTGCTGTGACACTGTTTTTTGGATGCGAAAGTAATTTTAAAGAAATACAGAAGATTAATTTTTCGGAATTTTTACCTACGTCTGATGCAGATGTTGTTAATCTAAAATACACTGATTCAGGTCGTATTACCGCTATCTTGGTAAGTGCTAAAATGTTGGATTATTCAAGTATTGATTTTCCTTTCACTGAATTTCCAAAAGGAATAGATGTAACTTTGTTTGATAAAAAGGCTAAAAAAACATTTATTAAGTCAAATTATGCCATTTCTTATAAAGGGACGAGCATTATTGATTTGCAAGGAAAAGTAAAAATTTTTACAGAAGACGGAAAAACTCTTGAGACAGAGCAACTGTATTTTGATCAAAAAAATGAATGGTTTTTTACGGAAAGAAAATTTAAATTGTCAGATCCAAAAGGAGTTTCTAATGGTCAAGGAATTGATTTTAGTAAGGATTTTAAAGTGATTAATTCACAAAAAATAACAGGCGAGCTAGAAACCGCCGAATAATATCTTAAATTATGAATTATTTAAAGTACACACAATACGTTTATCTTATTTTCGGAACCTTCTTTATTTATGATGGTTTTGTTAAATTAAATGATCCCGCTGGCAAACCTTGGTTGAGTTTTATGGTTGCCGGATTAGCAGTTTTTATGTTCTTCTTTAGAAGAAAGTTTGTTAAAAAAGCAGAAGACCGAAATAAAAAACCCTAATTTATGGAAATTGGCGTTATTGTAGTATGTCTACTATTAAGTGCTTTTTTTTCAGGAATGGAGATAGCTTTTGTCTCTTCTAATAAGATTTATCTTGAGATTGAAAAGAAACAAAACAGCTTCCTTTCTAAGATTCTGACAAAACTCACGGCAAAACCTTCAAAGTTTATTGTCGCAATGCTTATTGGAAACAATATAGTGATGGTGATTTATGGGTTTTTTATGGGTGAGTTGTTAATGCAGTGGTTTATTAGTTTGGGATTTGAATTCTCGGACGTACTAAGTTTGTTGTTACAAACACTCATCTCTGCGATTATAGTATTAATGACGGCGGAGTTTTTTCCTAAGGTGTTTTTTCAAATTTATGCCAATACGTTGTTTAAATTCTTTGCAATTCCAGCCTATTTCTTTTACAATGTTTTCTATTTTATCTCTACATTTTTTATTTGGGTTTCTGATTTTATTTTGAAAAATTTTTTTAAAACAGAAGGAGATAATATTCAACTTTATTTTAGTAAAGTTGAACTTGGGAATTACATTACGGAACAAATGAGTAGTGTTGAAGATAATGAATCTGTAGATTGTGAAATATTAATGTTTCAAAACGCATTAGAATTTTCAGGTGTTAAGGCTAGAGACATCATGACTCCTCGGACTGAAATTATTGCCATTGAATTATTTGATTCAATTGAGGAACTGAATGAATTATTTATAAAGTCGGGGTATTCTAAAATAGTGGTATATCAAAATTCTCTTGATGATATTATTGGGTATGTTCTTTCATTTGACATGTTTAAAAAGCCAAATAGTATTGACGATATTGTTATTTTGGCTGAGTTTGTGCCCGAAACAATATTCATAAAAGATGCCATGAGTTTGCTTATAAAAAAGCGAAAAAGTGTTGCTGTAGTATTGGATGAATATGGCGGAACATCTGGTATTATTACTGTTGAAGATATTGTAGAAGAGCTTTTTGGAGAAATTGAGGATGAGCACGATTCAAATGAAGAATTAATTGAAAAAGAATTAGAAGACGGTACTTTTATGTTCTCAGCTCGCTTTGATGTGGAATATTTGAATCAAACCTACAAGCTTCAGATTCCGGAGAGTGATTCCTACGGAACACTCGGTGGTTTTATTGTTGATTTTACTAAAGAAATTCCGCAAATAGGAGAGGTAATCACAATTGGAAACTATCGGTTTGTAGTGGAAGAAGCTACAAATAAGAAAATTGAAATAGTTAAAATGACCGTGCAAGAGTGATTTTTAATGTGAAATTAAAAATTCTTGCAAAATAAGACGCTACTAGTATAATTATTAATTAGATAATTGTATTTTCGCAAACTGAATATAAAAATTAATAACAATAAAATGGCAGTTTTACAAAAAATTAGACAACGTTCACTTCTTCTGATACTCGTTATCGGGTTTTGTTTATTCGCATTTATCATAGGTGATATATTCAATAGTGGTGGTTTCAATAGTACATCAAAAGATGTAGGAAGCATCGATGGAAAAGATATTTCATTCGAGGATTTTAGAATTAAAGTAAACAATATTGAAAAAAGCGGTCAAGGAATATCGTCCACTGAAGCAGCTAACAGAGTTTGGGATCAAGAAGTTTCTGTTGCTTTGCTAACTTCTGAATTTGAAAAATTAGGATTGAGAGTTGGCGAAAAGCATTTGTTGGAAGTTTTGAAAGCAGATCAAAATATTGGTGGAAATCCGTTGTTTATGAATGCTGCGGGTGTTTTTGATGTTGCTAAATTCAAAGAATACTTTAAGGCTAACCCTGCACAAGCTCAGTTTTTGATAGACCGCGAAAAAGATGCTGACTTAAACGCTAAGTATCAATTATATAATACAATGATCAAAGCGGCAGTTTTTACAACTGAAAGCGAAGGAAAATTTAAATATGAGATGGAAGCGAACAAAGTGAATTTTGCTTATGTTGCTGGTTTATATTCTACAATTAAAGATAGTGATGTGAAAATTACTGATTCAGAAATTGTTGATTTCATGAAGAAAAATGAAAAAAAATTCAAAGCAGACGAATCTCGTGAAGTGGAATACGTCTTGATTGAGGATAAAGCTTCTGCAGCGGATGCGGCGGAAATCAAATCAAAAATGGATGCATTGCTATCAGGAAGCGTGGTGTACAACCAAGCAACTGCAAAAAACGACACTGTAGCTGGATTTAGAACAACTAAAAACGCAATTGACTTCGTAAATTCAAACTCTGACGTTCCTTATGATTCGACTTATATTGCTAAAAAAGATTTGCCTGCTGTAGATGCAGATAAATTGTTTAACCTTGCTCCAGGAGCAGTTTATGGCCCTTATGTTTTTGGGGATTACTACTGTATTTCAAAATCTATGGGAATGAAACCAGGTGTTAATGCGAAAGCAAGTCATATTTTAATTGGTTATGAAGGAACTCAAGTTCCAAATCAAAAAGAAAAAAGAACAAAAGAACAAGCAAAAGCAAAAGCAGAAAGTATCCTAGCACAGGTAATTGCAAATCCCGATAGTTTCCTGATGTTGGCTTTTACTAGTTCTGACGACTCATCAGCACAACAAGGCGGTGATTTAGGATATTTTGGTCCAAATCAAATGGTGAAACCTTTCAATGATTTTGTTTTTAATAATAGTATCGGTAGAGTTGGTTTAGTTGAAACTGATTTTGGTTTTCATATTATAAAAATTACGGATAAGCAAGACGGAATTCGTTTGGCTACAGTAGCTCAAAAAATAGAAGCTTCAGAAGTTACTTCTGATAAAATATTCACACAAGCAACTAAATTTGAAATGGAAGCTGCTAATAAAGATTTTGTCAAAGCAGCTAAAGATATGGGATTGACAGTTGCTCCAGCAGTTTCTGTAAAAGGAATGGATGAAAATTTTGGATCTTTAGGAAAACAAAGAAATATTGTAAGATGGGCTTTTGAAAACGGCGTTAAAGAAGGATCTGTAAAAAGATTCGAAGTAGCTAATATGGGTCACGTTATCGCAAAAGTAAAAAGTATTGACAAATCTGGTTTAGTAGCAGTTTCTGTGGCAAGACCTTATGTAGAGCAAATTCTTAAAAACAAGAAAAAAGCAGCACTAATCAAAGCTAAAATGACTGGTTCTTCTCTAGAAGCTATTGCAAAATCAGTAGGCAGTACAGTACAACAAGCGACTGATCTTACCATGGAAAACACCATGTTGCCAAATGTTGGTCCTGAGCCGAAAGTGGTAGGAAATGCATTTGCTTTAGCAGCAAATAAATTGTCTGCGCCAATTGAAGGAAATACAGGGGTATATGTGGTTAAAAACATAAGTACTGTCAAAGCTCCAGCATTGAAAAATCATGCGCCATACGTTGCTAAATTGAAAACACAAAGCGCTTCAGATGTAAATAGAGTGATTCCTGCATTGAAAGGAAATGCTAAAATTGAAGACAACAGACAACAGTTTAATTACTAGTTTTTAGTCTTCAAAGAGTCAAAACAAAAATCCCGATACATGCGAATGTGTCGGGATTTTTGTTTTGTTATACTTTTATTTGAGTGTTCTAGTGGTGTTAATTGTAAAAAATTATGATAAAATCATTTCGTCATAAGAAACGATTGTATGATATCCTTTTGAAGTAAAATACGCTACTGGATTGTCCGCTGTAATGGCCATCACAAAATCACCTCCCCAAGCACCAAGACTTTTTAGTACTCCGTTAAAATCTGGGAATAAAGATTCTTTTATAGTTTGTGTTTCCAGAATAATACTCATTTGTATTTCGAGTTTTTGTAGTGCTGTCGCAAAAGAGGCAAGTGTAGTGGCATTCAAAACTTCTGATGTCATGATATCATTTAAAGCAATGGTATTTGCCAGATTATTTTTTTTATTCATGTTGTATGCCGCTATTGCAGTTTTGCTGCTTTGCTTTTTGTTGAGATATATAAAGTATACGTTTTTTGTAAATTCTGGATTAAAACGTACGTTTTCAACAACAGGTTTTCCGTCCTCTAAATGATATAGAATAGGAGTGTCATTTTGTGCGCAGGCAATATCATATCCACTCCCTCCAAAACTGTTTTTAAGCAATGTAAAAGCGTCAATTTGCAACCATTGTGCAATATTGTTGATTAAGGTCGATGATGTGCCCAAACCCCAGCTTTTAGGAAATCCTAATTCAGTGGTAATCTTGTATCCGACTGAATTTAAAATAAAGTGTGGATTTAATTTAAAGGCTTCGTGTAAAATGGTAGTAAGTGTGGTTTTAACTGATTCATTTTCGGTCGTGGTTTCCTTTGAAATGTCCGAAAATAAAAGGGTGTCTTCAAACCAAATACTACCGTCTGCATCATAACTCTTCCAGGTGATTTCCTTGTTGTTGCCTTGTTCGATAATCAGGTTTTGTCCTGTTTTTGTTGGTAATGCAAAGGCCATTGCGCCATCAAGAACGAGATATTCTCCTGTTATTAAAAGTTTTCCGTTGCTGTAGAATGTTTTTTTCATTATTCTTATTTTAATCCTTTTTGATTCAAAACCGAGAAAGACAGGTCTAAAACCAAGATTATTTCCTTAAGTTTTCGATATAAGTAACTACGGCACTATGCGAAACGGTATTTTTTTTGAAATATTTATGGATTAAAATACGCTCTTCATTATTTGCTTCAAACTGATTGATGATGTTATTTAAGTGCATTTTCATGTGTCCTTCCTGTATTCCTGTAGTAGTCAAAGAGCGCAAAGCGGCAAAGTTTTGTGCCAAACCGGCTACGGCTACATACTGCATTAATTCCTTAGCAGATGGTTTTTCTAGCATTTCTAATGATAATTTGACCAATGGATGCAAAGAAGTTAATCCACCAATGGTTCCTAATGCTAAAGGAATTTCCAACCAGAAAGTAAAAATCCCATCTTCTATTTTAGCGTGAGAAAGGCTAGAATATTTTCCGGTTCGAGCAGCGTATGCATGAATTCCAGCTTCTACAGCGCGAAAATCATTTCCTGTTGCTAAAACTACCGCATCTACTCCGTTCATGATTCCTTTGTTATGCGTAACCGCACGATATGGCTCGACTTCAGCAATTTGAATAGCCTGCACGAATTTCGCGGCAAACTCTTTCGGGTTCGGTATGTGTTTTTCTTCTAAGTCGGCAACTGGACAAGAAACTTCCGCTCTTACGATGCAATTTGGAACATAATTGGAGAGAATGCTCATTACGACTTCAATGTCTTTTTCAGCATCTGTAAATAAGTCATAGTGCTGCGCTTCTTCTTTTAATGTTTTTGCAAATTGCTCTAAACACGAATTGATAAAATTGGCACCCATGCTGTCTTTGGTTTCAAAAGTGGCATGCAGCTGAAAATAATTGGGCAATAAGTCAGTTTTGTCTTTTAGAATAATGTCTAAAATACCGCCACCGCGTTTTTGCATATTAACAGTTATGGATTCGGTTTCAGAGAAAAATTTGTTTTTTATTTGAGCAAAGAACAAGTTTAATTTAGACTCCTCTCCTTTATAAATAAAATGGACTTGACCTATTTTTTCGGTATTGAGAACAGTTGCTTTAAATCCGCCACGTGTGGACCAGAATTTAGCGGCTTTTGCGGCAGCGGCAACAACAGAACTTTCTTCAATGGCCATAGGAATAGTGCTGTATTTTCCATTAATTAGAAAATTAGGAGCAACTCCCAGCGGAATGTAGAAATTGGTTATTGTGTTTTCGATGAATTCATCGTGTAATTTCTGTATTTTTTCATCAGAATTCCAATAGTTTTTCAGCAAGGAGATAGCTTCTGTAGGTGTTGAAAAATATTGATTGGCAATCCATTTTATTTTTTCTTCTTTGGATAATTTAGAAAATCCGCTAATGGCCTTATTCATTCTCAATTGATTATGGTGTAATTAACTGCAAAGATACGGTTTTCGGCGTTTTGTTTACTATGATAGTATCCTCAAAAAATGATATTCAAAATATTGTTTTTAACATTTAACAGGTCAAATGTGGGATTATTGTAAATTTTTCACTAAAATTGACGGTTTTTATATTTAAATAAATATCATGTATTCAAAAAAAATTATTGCATTATTTTTATTATTGTGTTTTACCGTTGTTGGTCAACAAAAAATCACAATTGATGAAATTTACAATGGCACATTTCGTGCTCAAGGGATGGATGAATTACAATCCATGAAAAATACAAATCAATACACGGTATTGAATTTTGACAGGCAGTCTAGAAGTATACAAATTAATTTGTTTGATTTTGCAACTTTGAAAAAAGTAACTACACTTATAGATACAAAATTTCATAAAGATTTATCAAACGGGATTGACAGTTATACGTTTGATGCTTCAGAAAAAATGATTTTACTGGCTTGTAATACCAATCAAATCTTTCGCCATTCCTTCACGGCTGATTATTATTTATACGACATTGAGAGTAAAAAACTACAAAAATTATTTGGTTTTCAGGTTCAAGAGCCTACTTTTTCACCTGATGGAAAAAAGATAGCCTACGCCAAAGAAAACAATCTGTATGTTTATGATTTAGCGACTGAAAAATCGACACCAATAACTACAGACGGACGAAAAAACAACATTATTAACGGTATTACGGATTGGGTTTACGAAGAAGAATTTGCTTTTGTGAAAGCTTTTGACTGGAGTGCTGACAGCAAAAAAGTAGCTTACATACGTTTTGACGAAAGTCACGTTCCTGAATTTTCGATGTCTATGTTTGGAAAAGAATTGTACCCAACGGTTCAAACCTTTAAATATCCAAAAGCGGGTGAGAAAAATGCTTTGGTTTCGTTACATATTTATGATGTAAATTCAAATGGCGTTAAAAATATAAACCTAGGGAATTATAACGATTTTTATATAGCCAGAATGAAATGGACTAATGATGCGAATACTTTATCTGTACAAGTATTGAATCGCCACCAAAATAATTTAGATTTATTATTTATCGATGGAAATTCAGGAGCTGTAAAAATAGTTATGAATGAAAAAGATAAAGCCTATGTTGACGTGACGGACAACTTAACTTTTTTGAAAGACAACAGTTTTATTTGGACCAGCGAAAAAGACGGTTTCAATCATATTTATTTATATGATAAAAACGGAAAATTAAAAAATCAAGTAACCAAAGGAAAATGGGAAGTAACGAATTATTATGGTTTAGACGAAAAGACAAATACGGTTTTCTATCAATCAGTTGAAAATGGTTCTATCAACAGAGATGTATACAGAATAGGTCTAGACGGAAAGAAGAAAGTACGTTTGTCTATGGACACAGGTACCACTAAAGCTACTTTTAGCCCAAACTTTCAATATTACATAAGTACGTTTTCGAGTGCTAATCAGCCTACTAAGTATGCTTTGAATGAGGCGAAAGGAGGCAAAGAACTTCAAGTTATTCAAAATAATGAAGCTTTGGCTAATAAGCTAAAAAGCTATAATTTGCCTGCCAAAGAGTTTTTCGTTTTAAAAACAGAAAAAGGAAATGAACTAAATGCTTGGATAATTAAACCTAAGGATTTTGACCCAAATAAGAAATATCCTGTTTTTATGTACCAATATTCGGGTCCAGGTTCGCAACAAGTGAATAATGATTGGAATGGTGCTGATGATTACTGGTTTATGATGTTGACACAGCAAGGCTATATTGTAGCGTGCGTAGATGGAAGGGGAACTGGTTTTAAAGGAGCTGAGTTTAAAAAATGTACCCAAAAAGAGTTAGGGAAATACGAAGTGGAAGATCAAATTGATGCTGCAAAAGTTATAGGAAATTATTCGTTTGTTGATAAAGCTAGAATAGGTATATTTGGCTGGTCGTACGGAGGATTTATGGCTTCTAATTGTATTTTGAAAGGAAATGATGTTTTTAAAATGGCAATTGCAGTTGCCCCAGTTACGAATTGGAGATTTTACGACAGTGTGTATACGGAACGTTATATGCAAACACCACAAGAAAATGCGAGCGGATACGATGATAATTCACCTATAAATCATGTGGATAAACTTAAAGGGAAATATCTTTTGATTCATGGTTCAGGAGATGATAATGTGCATGTTCAAAACGCCATGCAAATGATGGAAGCCTTGATTCAGGCTAATAAACAATTTGATTCGCAAATTTACCCAGACAATAATCACGGAATTTATGGCGGAAAAACCAGAATTCAATTGTACACCAAAATGACCAATTTTATCAAAGAAAATTTATAACTAAAACAAATATAACGATGGTGTCACAGCAGGATGAATTATTACTAAAACATTTAAAGAATAGGGGTATAGATCAGGCGATGGTTATGGATCATCCAGCATCATTATTTGTGCTGTTTTTTACAGAAATGTGGGAGCGTTTTTCTTATTACGGAATGCGAGCTTTGCTAACTGTTTTTTTAGTAAGTGAACTCATAAATGGTGGATGGGGATGGACAAATGAAGAAGCTTTAAAATTATATGGTTTATATACGGGATTGGTTTATTTAACTCCATTGTTAGGAGGGATGATTGCTGATCGATTTACAGGATATAGAAAAGCAATTTTAATAGGAGCACTAATTATGACTTTAGGACATATTTCAATGGCTCTTGAAGGTTTTAGTTCTAACTTTTTTTATGTAGGATTACTTTTTATGATTTTGGGTAACGGTATGTTTAAGCCAAACATTTCGTCAATGGTAGGTCAGTTATATCCAGATTCTAGTGCTAAAAAAGATTCAGGTTACACCATTTTTTACATGGGTATTAATGCAGGAGCATTTTTAGGAATGTTGTTGTGTGGTTATATTGGAGAAAAAATAGGATGGCATTATGGTTTTGGTTTGGCGGGCGTTTTTATGTTTTTTGGAATGTTACAGTTCTATTTTGCTCAAAAAATATTTGGTGTAATTGGGCAAGATGTCAACATAGAGAAAAAAACAGAATTAGTTTCAGAAGAAAACGAAGAAGTTGCTATTGCAGCACACGTAGTGAGAGATAGGTTAATTGTCGTTTCGGTTTTAATGATTGCGAGTATCTTCTTTTTCTTTGCTTTTGAACAAGCAGGAGGATCTATGACTTTATTTGCTAAGGATTATACTCAAAGGGCTTTAACGGGTGATTCGGCAATATTTTTTAAATGGATTGATGCGATTTTGACTATTTTTCCAATTGCTGTAGTAACTTATGTTTTATATGGTTTAGCGATCAAAATTTATGCAAAATTCCCATTAACTATAATTTTTACTACTTTTTCTTTTGTTATAATTTGGGGATTAGGAATTTGGAAAGTGTACCGTGAGTTTTCATTAGAAACGACTGAAGTAACCGTGTCTTGGTTTCAAATATTAAATTCATTTTTTATTATTACTTTGGCTTCTTCCTTTAGTAAATTATGGGAGAAAGTATGGAATCCTTCAGGACCTGTTAAGTTTGCTTTAGGACTTATTTTTGTTGCCGTTGGTTTCTTTGCACTTTCTTACGGAAGTTTAAGTATTCCGCAAGGTGCAAAAACCGCTACGGTGAGTATGATTTGGTTGATTTTAGCTTACTTTTTCCATACTTTAGGAGAGTTGTGTCTATCGCCGGTAGGTTTATCTTATGTTAGTAAATTATCACCTAAAAAATTCGTTGGATTATTATTCGGATTTTGGTTTACTGCTTCGGCAATTGCTAATTACATTGCGGGTTATACTGGCGCATACATCGATAAAATATCAGCAATGTATTCATTATCTACTTTCTTTATTATTATTGCGGCACTGCCACTAAGTGCGGCTTTGATGTTGTTACTATTCAACAAGAAATTAGTGAAAATGATGCACGGAATTAAATAAGACAATTAAATAGTATATGAATCAAAACACTACAGACAAGTTTTTTAAAAGCACCGTTTTAGGGCATCCATCAGGATTATTCGTTTTATTTTTCACAGAAATGTGGGAGCGATTTTCATTTTATGGGATGCGTTCGCTTTTGATACTTTTTTTAACAGCCTCATTCACTGATGGTGGTTGGGAGTGGTCACGTGAAAATGCATCTGCATTATTTGGATCCTATGTAGGGTTAGTTTATTTATCTACCATGTTGGGCGGATATTTTGCTGATAAAGTGATTGGTTTTAGATGGGCAGTTGTAATAGGTGCTACACTGATGACGCTAGGTCATGCTTCGATGGCTGTTGAAACTGAGTTTTCTATTTATTTAGGATTAATTTTATTAGTTTTTGGAAATGGTTTTTTTAAACCAAATATGACCTCTATAATTTCTGAAATGTACAAAGATAGGCCAGAAAAAAAAGACGGTGCTTATACTTTATTCTATATGGGGGTAAACGCAGGCGCATTTTTTGGAATTTTACTTTGCGGTTACCTTGGCGAAAAAGTGGGTTGGACTTATGGTTTTGGTCTAGCTGGAATTTTTATGTTCTTTGGAATGTTACAGTTTTGGCTATCACAAAATATTTTTGGAGATATTGGATTAAAACCAAATAAAGAAAGTAAAGCAAAAGCGGAAGCACTGGATACTGATAAAAGAAATCCTTTTACACCTATTCAATTAGCTGCAATTGCATTTTCTTCTGTTCTAGCATTGTTATGGCTTGTAAATGATCCCGCATCAAAAATTTCTGGAGGCAAAGTAAATGTTTTTTCTTTCTTAGGTCCTAATGGAAATTCAATTGCAATACTTTCAGCTTTGATTGTCTTTATACTATTATTGATTTACAGATTCACACAATATTCAAAAATTACTAAAGAAAAATTAATTGCAGTTACTTTCTTTGCATTTCTAACTATTTTCTTTTGGGCAATTTTTGAACAATCACCTAACAGTTTAACCATTTTTGCCAGTGATTATACGGATCGTGTGCTAACAGGGAACTGGAGTGTTGTGTTTTTAGTAATTAACTCATTGATTACTATTTTGCCTCTAGTAATTATTACTTGGGTTTTAACCTTATTGTTTAAACAAACATTTAAGTCGTATGCTATTGCAAATAGTATTCTGAGTGTGAGTTTTATTATTGTTTGGACAATAGCAATCTGGATGTTGACCAAAGATTATTACACGGCTGGATATTTGTCATTATCAGATGAAACTTTGCAGACCTTAAAAATTGACAAAGTAACTACTGCATTGACCGAAGTTCCTGCAACATGGTTTTCAACCTTAAATTCCTTGTTTATTATTTCATTAGCACCATTGTTTTCTAAATGGTGGGAAAGCAAATACAATCCTTCTGCAAATTTAAAATATGGTATAGGAATGAGTTTATTAGCACTAGGTATGGCCTGTGTAGCTTTTGGTGCAAGCGGAATCGAAGCTGGGGCAAAAACAGCTTCGGTGAGCATGATTTGGTTAATACTAGTATATCTATTTCATACTATGGCTGAGTTGTGTATTTCTCCAGTAGGATTGTCTTATGTAAGTAAGTTAGTTCCCGCCCGTATGATTGCATTTATGTTTGGCGTTTGGTATCTAGCAGTTGCAATTGGTATGAAAGGAGCTGGTATGTTTGGAGAAAATATCGATAAAATTGCTAATGAACACGGATTAAGTTATTTCTTTTGGATGCTGACTGTAATTTCTATTGTGGTGGCTTTATTTTCTGTTGCAATGACGCCTGTTATAAAAAAATTAATGCACGGTGTTCGATAATTACGGCACTATATTTGAAATTAAAACTTTGATCAAATTTTAAAACTATACAATGAAAAAAATTATTATTGCTTTATTATTGTTTGCGGGCTCTTATACAGTTGGAGCTCAGGAACTAGCTTGGGAAACTAATATTGCTAAGGCGATCAAAGTTTCTAATAAAACTAAGAAACCGCTACTATTATTTTTTACAGGTAGCGATTGGTGCGGATGGTGCATTCGTTTGCAAAAAGAAGTGCTAAAAACTCCCGAGTTTGCAAAATGGGCTAAGGAAAATGTGGTTCTAGTCGAATTAGATTATCCAAGAAAAGCACCACAAACACCCGATATTAGAAAACAGAACGGTGAATTGCAAATGAGTTTTGGAATTCAAGGTTACCCAACCGTTGTATTTGCAAAAGTTACCGAGAAAAAAGGTAAAGCAAATTTTGAAGAAATAGGAAGAACAGGTTACGTTGCAGGTGGCCCATCAGCGTGGTTAGCTGGAGCAAATGGTTTTTTGAAAAAATAAAACGTTTTTAATTCAATTTATAAAATCCCTTTTCGCCAGTTGCGTGAAAAGGGATTTTCTGTTTTTCACAACTGGCTTTCCATTGTTTCTGAATGGTTTTGAAGTTAGTCGCATCTGCGATAACTAATTTAGGTTTCATTATTTGAAATAATCGATCTAAATTTATTTTAGAAGACTGTGTCAAGACTATAATATCTGGCTTTATGTTTTCTGGATATATTCCGGAGCTGTCTAAAACAAAAATCTTTTTTCCATTAAAATAAATGAAATTTTGTAGTTGTTTTTTGGATTGTAAAGTGCTGAAGTTTCCAATGCGATAAGATTTTAAAAGACTGTTTTGCTCGGCAGTTTTCAAAATACTGTCATTCGCATAGACCAAAATATTTTCTCCTTTCCTTTCTGCAATCAATGTGTTTTTTTTACTGTTAAAAACCACTAATTCCTGTTCGTTTACAATAGTCCAATGGATTTTTAGATAGGAAATTTGCAAAATAACTATGGAAATCAAAACCGTTGCAAGTTTAGTGAAATTTGGTTTTTTGAACCAAATGATTAATGCGAATAACAGTAAATAACCACTGAGTAACAAATGAAAATGAAGTGGAATATCTTGAATAATGAACTGTTCTAAGGAGGCGATTGCATTGATTATTTTGTTTAAGTAATAAATTGACCATTCCAATAGTTGCGATAAAAAGACAGGGATGACATTCAATGCCGCTAAAAGCATAACCAAAACGCCTAAAATCATGATAATGCTTAGTAACGGGATGATAATTAAATTAGTTACAAAAAACAATCCTGGAAACTGATGAAAGTAATAAATGCTTAAAGGTAAAGTGCCTATTTGTGCTGCAAAGGAAACGGTCAGAATGTCCCAAATGTATTTTGAAACTTTGTGTTTTGGTTGCCAAATGGAAGATAAAAGCGGCTGTAGCCATATTATAAAAAATAATGCAATATAACTCAATTGAAAACCAACATCGAACAGAAACGAAGGTTCAAAAAGCAATATCAACAGTACAGAAACTAATAAAGTATGGTAAATGTTAACACTTCTTCGTAAATGATTTCCAATGGCAACAAACGAAAACATTGTTACGGAACGAACTACCGAAGGCGCTAAACCGGCAATAATTCCGAAAGCGAATAGAGAGGCAAGAATGATAGCTAATTTTAAAAATGAGCCTTTTTTGGTATTGGGAATGGGTTTGAGAATGAACGTGACAAAAATTAAAATTAACCCAATATGTAAGCCAGAAACCGATAAGATATGAACGGCTCCGGCATATTGATAATCTCTTATGATTTCTGGGGAAATGTCTTGCTGTTGTCCCATTATTAAAGCAACCGCAACGTTTAGTTCTGCTTTGTTGAAGTTGTTTTTTTCTAAATTCTGAATGATTCTTGTTCTTAATTGAGAAGAATAATACCAAATGTTTTTTTCTAATTCGCTTCCAATTTTCATTTCGTCAACACCAGCGTACAGTTGCGCATATATTTGTTTGTTTTCGAGGTATTTGCTATAATCAAATTGATTTGGGTTATTTGGCGGTTTGTTTTTAGTTAAACGTCCTTTTATTAGCAATTGATTTCCAATTTGAAGGATAGGTTGTAAGCTGTCTTTTTGAATGTGTAAGATGATTTTTCCCGTTTGTGTTGTAGTGTCGATTTTGTTGATAATAGCAATGTAGCGATCACTGAAGGAAGAATTTCTAAGCTTTTCTCGTATTGTCAACGAGATGAGATGTGGTTGTTTAAAAAGAGCTTTGTTATGGGTGTAATTGCTTTTTTGAAAAGAGTCAGTGTGAATGATTTGGGTTGAAATACCGATGATAAAAGAAAGAAAATAGGTGCTTATGCCAAAATAAATGGAGGTTTTGCTCTTGTAAAAAAGATAGAGAAGGCAAAAAATGCTGATGGATAGAAAAAATACAATAAGTAACACCAATAGAGATGGTGGAAAATAATTAGCCAAAAGCAAGCCCAAAATAAACCCAACTGTTATTCTGGCTAATGGGAATTGTAGTACTTTCATAACCCTAAAGTACACATTTTTAGTAAGAAACGGATTTGTTTCTTCAGGATTTTTTTTTGACTAAAAGTTGAAGTTCTTTCTAAAAGCTAGGAAAAATCAAAGGACTCGGTTGATTTGTACAAAAGTTTTCTTGTAGTACGGTTCCTTGGTAGAGGAAATAATCACGCCTCTTGAAGTGGAGGAATGGATGAATTTTATTTCTTCATTGCTTACTTCAATCACTATTCCAACATGATTTATTTCTCTACTTTTATTAGTTTTAAAAAATATCAAATCTCCTTTTTGAGCTTGATCTTTTTTTTGATTTAAAACGACACCAACTTTTGACTGTTGTGCGGAGTTTCGGGGGAGGACTATGTTTTCGGAGTTATAGACCGTATATATTAAACCTGAACAATCAAAGCCATCTTTAGTAGTGCCTGCGTATTTATATTTTACACCTAGGTTTTCCGTGGCTACATCTACTAACTGGTCGGCTAATTGATTTGTTTTTCTCTTTTCAGATCGAGTTGATTTCTCTTTTGATGTTGTTTTTTTCGAAGTGACAATAGACGATGTTGATTTACAAGCTGTAAAAAATAGGGCTAGGCTTAAAAGAAATAGAAAACGTTTCAAAGGAGTTTTTTTAGTTGATTTTAAAATTTAGAAATAAATTGTAATTATTTTAAATCATTTACAATCAATGTAGCTGTTTTTTCACTGGCGCCAATTCCGCCTAATTTTTCTTCTAATAACGCATATTTTTCTAAAAGCGTATTGCGATCGTTCGTTTTTAGTGTTTTTTGAAGCTCTTCGCGAATGCGTTTTGTATTGCATTCCTCTTGAATTAACTCAGTCACAACTTCTTCATCCATAATCAAATTTACTAACGAGATGTATTTGAGTGTAATGATTCGTTTGGCAATTTGGTACGAAGCCCAACTGCCTTTATAACAAACAACTTCTGGCACTTTAAATAACGCAGTTTCCAGCGTGGCTGTTCCTGAGGTGACTAATGCCGCAGTGGCATTTCGTAATAAATCGTAGGTTTTATTAGAAATAAATTTTATATTTTCTTGAGTAATGAACTTTTGATAAAAAGAAAATTCCTGACTAGGAGCACCTGCAATTACAAATTGATGGTCTGGAAAATCATTGACAACGCTCAACATTACAGCTAACATTTTTGTAATTTCCTGTTTTCTGCTGCCGGGTAAAATAGCAATAATTGGCTTGTCGTTTAATTGATTTTCTTTCCTGAAAAGAACTGGGTCAACAATTGGCTGGTTATAAATGGCATCAATTAATGGATGGCCAACAAATTCGACTGGAAAATGATGTTTGTCCTCGTAAAACTTTTTTTCGAAAGGTAAAATCACATACATTTTGTCGATGTCGCGCTTGATTTCTGTAATTCTACTTTCTTTCCAAGCCCATATTTGTGGGGAAATGTAATAATGCGTTTTCATTCCTAATGTTTTGGCCCATTTTGCAATTCGCATATTAAAACCGGGATAGTCAATGAAAATAAGAACGTCAGGCTGAAATTCGTGAATGTCTTTTTTACAGATTTTAATGTTGCTTAAAATAGTTTTAAGATTAAAAATCACCTCAATAAATCCCATAAATGCTAGTTCACGATAGTGTTTTACTAAAGTACCACCAACATTTTTCATTAAATCACCACCCCAGAAACGGATAGTTGCATTAGGATCTTTTTTATAAAGCTCTTTCATCAAATTAGAACCATGCAAATCACCTGAAGCCTCACCCGCAATTATATAATATTTCATGTTTTTTCTATTTGAAATTTTTTAAATACAGGCTTGTGAAATCCTGTTTTTTGTAATCTGTTTGTCTGTGTACAAAGATAAACTTAAATAAATAAAGTAAAAAGAGCTACCGTTATAACTGCTAAAACTACCCCTCTAGCCATCATTTCTTTATTCATTTTTAGTAAAACCCCAAATTCTATCAGTGTAAGAATGGATCCCAAAGTGATTATTTTGCCTAAATTCCCTTGTGATTTCATGATTTGAATTCCAGCTATAAATTTGAAATCAGTAAAAAAGGTTATAAAAAGATAAGACCCAAGTATGGTAGTTGCAATTCCGATTATAAATCCAAGGAATAAGTCTTTTTTATTCATTCCATTTCCAGGTGTTAAGTTGTTGTATAGCATGATGTGCGGTCAAGTCAAATTGAACAGGTACTACTGAAACGTAATCGTTTGCAAGCGCCCATTCATCTGTATCTTCTCCTTTGTCTTGGTTTACAAAATCTCCAGCAAGCCAAAAATAATCTCTTCCTTGAGGTGTTTTTCTTTTATCGAATTTCTCCACCCAATGTGCTTTTGCTTGACGACAAATTCGGATTCCTTTGATATCTTTTTCTTCTAATTTTGGGAAATTAACATTTAGAATTACCCCTTCCGGCAAGCCACTTTTTAAAACTTCCAAAGTGATTTTTCGGATATAAGATTTTATAGGTTCAAAGTTAGCATTCCAATCAAAATCTAGTAATGAGAATCCAATAGCAGGAATTCCTTCAATTCCTGCTTCTACGGCGGCACTCATCGTTCCGGAATAGATTACATTTATAGATGAATTTGAACCGTGATTAACTCCTGAAACACACAAATCAGGTTTGCGTTTTAAAATCTCATTGACTGCCAGTTTTACACAGTCTACAGGTGTCCCAGAGCAACTATATTCAAGAAATGAATCGTTTTCTTTTGAAGTTTTGTTTAAATACAAAGTGTTGTTTATGGTGATGGCATGACCCATGGCGCTTTGTGGGGTGTCTGGAGCAACGACAACGATTTCTCCTAATTCTTCCATAACCGAAATTAATGCTCTCAAACCAGGCGCCGAAACGCCATCGTCATTTGTTATTAAGATTAGAGGTCTTGTTTTTTTCATTATTTTTTTAGGTAAAAAAAGTTGATTTTTATGATTTTAATGGCAAATGTAATGACACATAATGGGAAATAGTAAACAAAAGATAAAAATTTGTTATGTATGTTGATTATAATTTTAAAGGAAAAAACAATTTTATATCTTTAACAAAAATTTATAGGAGACTTGCTGTAGATGGCATGGTTTTTACAGTAATTTTGATTAAAAAATAGATGAATACTATTCTGAACTTTATGAAAAGAAATTATAAAATACTCGTTGCTATTTTGTGTCTTTCGGTAGTTTTTTTTGCGTTTAATAGTAATGCAAAAAAAGACAACGATCCTGAAAGAGACAAGCTGCTTTTAGAATTGCTGACTTTTGTTATAGAAAAAGGTCACTATAGTCCAGCTGCAATTGATGATGCTTTCTCAAAAGGAGTTTATAAAGATTACATTCAAGCTTTGGACCCGTCAAAACGATTTTTCTTACAATCAGATATTGATGAATTTTCAAAATATGAAACGAGATTAGATGACGATTTGTTAAGTAAAGATTTGACTTTTTTCAATCTTACTTATGATCGTTTGATGCTAAGAATGGCTGAAGGGAAAAAAGTGTATAAAGCTATACTTAGCAAGCCATTTGATTATTCTATTGATGAAAATTTCAATACGGATTATGACAAAGCGCCCTATACAGCTACTGCTGCAGAGCTAAAAGACAGATGGAGAAAGCAAATTAAGCTGTCTACTTTGTCTTCATTGACGGATCGCTTGAAAATTCAGGAAACTAAAGCAAAAGGCACTGAAGAAACCTCAGAGGTCAAATCTGATTCTCTCGAAATGGATCTTTTAGATAAAGCCAAATCGGACAAGGGTGTAGAAAATAGTGCTCCTAAAACTTTTGAAGAATTAGAGAAAGAAACTAGGGTAAGTGCTGAAAAATCTTTAGATGAATATTTCGGTTTTATGAATGATTTGGATAAAAACGATTGGTTTTCTGTTTACATAAATTCAATTACTTCCCGTTTTGATCCTCATACTAATTATTTTGCTCCAGAAGAAAAAGAGCGTTTTGATGTTAGTATAAGTGGAAAATTAGAAGGTATTGGGGCGCGTCTTCAAAAAAAGAATGATTACACAGAGATTTCAGATTTAATTTCGGGTGGTCCAGCTTGGCGAGGAAAACAATTAGAGTCTGGCGATTTAATTATGAAAGTAGCGCAAGGTAATGGCGAGCCAGTGGATGTTGTTGGAATGCGTTTAGATGACGTGGTGAAAAAAATTAAAGGGCCTAAAGGCTCTGAAGTGCGCTTGACCGTAAAAAAAGTGGATGGGACAATAAAAATCATTTCTATTATACGTGATATTGTAGAAATTGAAGAAACCTATGCCAAGTCAAGTGTTGTTGAAAAAAACGGATTTAAATATGGGGTAATTTATTTACCAAAATTTTATATTGATTTTGATGATAAAGGCGGAAGAGATGCCGGAAAAGACATTGCATTAGAGGTTGAAAGGCTCAAAGCAGCAAATGTTGACGGGATAGTTCTAGATGTTCGTGATGATGGCGGAGGATCTCTGTCAACCGTAGTTGATATTGCGGGCTTATTTATACAAGAAGGTCCTATTGTGCAAATCAAATCGGCTGGTAGAAAAAAAGAAGTTTTATACGATAGAGATAAAAAAATTGAATGGAAGGGACCTTTGGTAATTATGGTTAATAGTTTCTCTGCATCAGCTTCTGAAATTTTGGCCGCTGCTATACAAGATTACAAACGTGGAATTATCATTGGAAGCAAACAGACTTATGGAAAAGGTACCGTTCAAAACGTAATTGACTTGAATCAATTTGTTCGTAATAGTGCCATGGGAGACATGGGAGCCTTGAAAACCACAACTCAGAAATTCTACAGGATAAATGGTGGGTCTACTCAGCTTGAAGGAGTGAGGAGTGATGTGGTGATGCCAGATAGATATGCCTACTTAAAAATGGGAGAGCGTGATGTAGAAAACGCTATGCCGTGGGACAAAATTGATGCTGCTGACTATACGATTTGGAATGACAATGCTAAGTTCAAACAAGCCATTGCTAACAGTAAAATGAGAATATCGCAAAATGATCAATTTAAATTAATTGAAGATAATGCGAAATGGATTGACAGTAGGTCAGAAGATAATACCTATAGTCTAAATATCGATAAATTTAAAACTGCGCAAAGTTCTATTGAAGAGAAAGCTAAAAAATATAAACCTATATATGAGTATAAAAACAGTTTGAAATTTAATTCTTTGCCAAATGAAATCGATGCGCTTAATAAAGACGCTATTTTAAAAGAGAAAAGAGAGAGATGGCATGAATCTTTAGCCAAAGATATTTATGTGGAAGAAGCTTTGAACGTTTTGGATGATTTACAATCGAAAGCTGTTACTACAAAAGCAATGCCGGTGAAAATAAAAAAAGGCAAATTAGCTAAGTCATAATTGGGAATTCGTTAGTTTATAAAATATACAATAATTGTAAATACAACGCTCCAGAAATTCATGAAGAATTTTTGGAGCGTTTTTAATTTAGTATTTCATATTTACATTGATTTTTTGCGTTTAATAATCTTAAAAGTGGAAGTAAAAACTTTTTTAAATAACTTAAACAGCTTAATTTTGATTTTTAACTAACGATTTTATACCGCCTTAGAAATGAAAAACAGAAAGTTATTCGCCTTACTATTTAGTATTCTGAACGTGATTTTATTTTCTTCCTGTAAAAAGGAAGCGGAAATAGGTAATTCAGTTACATACTACCAGAAAAGTAAAAGGGTCTCAAACGAAAATTATGTTAGTAATCTTTCCAGTAGGGGGACAAGGCTGTCAAAAACTTTTGATTATTTGCCTACTTCAACAACCAATCAAATTGTCAAACACAAATATTACACATTGTCGTATAATGAAGCTCACGAGCAGGCGGAGTGGGTTGCATATGAACTGAAGAAGGATTACATTAAAAACAATAATTTAAAACGCCCTTTTTTTATTGCAGATGACAAAGTTCAGACAGGGTCAGCTCATTGGAGAAATTATAAAAATACGATCTATGACAAAGGCCATCTATGTCCAGCAGGTGATATGGAATTTGCTTTGGATGCGTATAACGAAACTTTTTTGACTTCCAATATAGCGCCTCAAGTGCGAAAGTTTAATAACGGAGTTTGGAATAGATTAGAGCAAAAAGTACGGTACTGGGCCGTAAAATATGATGGTGTTTATGTTGTTACTGGTGGGGTTTTAGAACCAACGTTGACGACAATAGGAAGCGAGAAGGTTTCAGTTCCTAAGTTTTTTTATAAAATTTTATTAGATACGTCAGGAGCTAACGTGAAAATGATTGGCTTTCTACTTCCCAATTCAGAAAGTGATAAACCATTATATAGCTTTGTGGTGTCAGTGGACTATATCGAAAAATTGACCGGAATTGACTTCTTTTCTAAATTGAATGACGATATTGAAAATCAATTAGAAAAAAGTTCAGATTATAAAAGCTGGAGTTTTAATTAACTTAATTGTACTGCAATTTTTTAAAGTGAATAGCCCAACGAAAGCGGTAACTTGGTGCTGTAATTGAGCTCTAAAGGATTGAAAAGAAAGGAAAAGTTATAGTGTTTATTAGCTTGTTTAATTACCACTCGTTTACTTTATTAGCGTCCATTTTTATAAATATAAACAATAATATAGTAAAGCCCCAAAGCCCAGAACCTCCATAAGAAAAGAAAGGTAGAGGCACGCCTATTGTTGGGAATATGCCCACAACCATTGCAATATTTACAAAGAAATGAGTAAATAAAATGCCAGCAACGCAGTAGCCATATACTCGACTGAATTTTGTTTTTTGTCTTTCCGCCAGATATATTATTCTAAGAAGTAAACCTGCAAAAAGCCCTATTACAACTACTGATCCTGCAAATCCCCACTCTTCACCAACCGTGGTGAAAATGTAATCAGTATGTTGCTCAGGAACAAACCCTCCTTTGGTTTGGGTCCCTTCGAGAAAACCTTTCCCTAACCAGCCCCCTGAGCCAATGGCTATTTCGGATTGATTTGTATTGTAACCTACTCCTTTCATGTCGACAGTTTTACCTAAAAGGATATTGAAACGGTCTCTGTGGTGTTGTTTAAATATATTCTCAAAAACGTAGTTTACCGATAAAACAAACCCAGAAATAACGACAAAAAGAATGCTGCTTAAAACGATGTTTCTATTGGCTAATCTTGATCTAAAATGGACAATTATTAGTACTGCTAATGCAGTTAGTATGACATATTGCGGCTCTAATACAAGTGTTAACATGAATAATAATATTGTAATAAATCCGGTCAATACATACCAAGCCGGAAGACCTTCTCGGTATAAAACAATGATGAATATACTGTATATTAAAGCACTTCCTGGATCCGGCTGCGGTAATATAAGTAAGACGGGCAAAAGTATTATTGCAAGCGCCTGAAGTTGTCTATTCGTGTCTTTTAAATTGATTTGAGTGTCGCTTAAGAATTTTGCTAGCGCCAATGATGTAGCAGCTTTAGCAAACTCTGAAGGCTGGATAGTAAAGCTTCCGATGGCATACCAACAACGTTGTCCCGCTATGGTTTTACCAAATAAAAATAATCCGGCTAGTGTCAGAAGAGAAATTACGAAAATTATACTGGCGTATTTCTCGTAGAACTTACCATCCACAGCAAGTACGATGAATATTAAAGGAATAGTTAAGATGATAAATATTAATTGCTTTTCGTAGGTATCTTGCATTGAAGATAGAGAAGAAGAATAGATATTTAACCAGCCCAAAACAACTAATACAACATAAATAACTATGCTGATCCAGTCGATGTTGTTCTTTATACTTTGGTTTTTCATTTGTATTAAATAGCTTTTTTATTCTCTTTAGTAGAATCAATTTTTACTTTCACGGTTGGAATGAATGTTTTCTTTTTTAATAAAGAATCGCTAATTCTCATTTGTAATTTTACAGTCTCTGACAAACCTCCAAATATTGCATATTCACTTTGTAAACTTGTCGCAAGAATTCTTTTTTCCAGGTCAATTCTTGTAATTTTTTGTCTAAGGTATTTCTCAATCATCAAACTGGCAATAGGACCTGCAATAGTTGCTCCGTATCCGCCATTTTCAACCATTACGGCGATAGCTATTTTTGGGTTGTCTTTTGGTGCAAAAGCTACAAATATCGAGTGATCCTTAAGTTGAACTTTTTTACCTCCAATTTTTGCAAAATTTTCTGAAGTTCCAGTCTTACCACAAATATCAATTCCCTCTACTCGTAAAGACCGTGCTGTTCCTAAGTTATAAACATCAAACAAACCGCTGATAATGGGCTTGAAGTATTTTTTGTCTATAGTAGTTACATGTTTTGTCGTAAATTTTTTGTCAATTTTATGGCCTTCAATTCTTTTAATGATATGAGGCGTATAATAATAACCTTCGTTAGCAATCGTTGCCATCATATTTGCAAGTTGAATTGGCGTCATCAGAATTTCTCCTTGACCAATAGAATTTGAAACAATAGTTGTGCTTCTCCAGCCACCATTAGGATATACTCTTTTGTATGTTTTCGAATCGGGTATACTCCCTCTTCTGCCCGTTGGTAAATCATACCCCATGAATTGGCCTAGACCAAAACTTTTTGCATGCTTACTCCAGATATCAACTGCTTGGGCTGGTTTCGAATACTTATTGATGGTTTTCATGTAAGCAGTTGCAAAATAGGAATTACAAGATTCAAAGATACCTCGATGCAATTGAAGTGCGCCTCCATGACAATGGCATCCCATAAAACGTCCTCTTGCGTAACTAAATCCTCGATTACAAAAAACAGTAGTATTCTCATCAATAACTCCTTCTTGCAAAGCTATAAGTCCTGTTAAAATCTTGAATGGTGATCCTGGTGCATATTCAGCCAATAAACCCCTGTCATAAAGTGGTTTTGCTATGGAATCGTGGTATAATTGGGTGTAGTTTTTAGAGCGCTGTCTTCCTACCAATATTCCAGGATCATAGGAAGGAGCTGTTATAAGTGCTAATATTTCGCCTGTTTTAGGTTCAATAGCAACGATTCCACCTCGTTTATTAACCATTAATTCTTCTCCGTATTTTTGAATTTCGGCATCAATGGTGAGGTTTATATCCTCTCCTTGAACAGCAATAGTGTCGTATTTCCCATCTTTGTACGATCCTATTTCCCTATTGTATTTGTCTTTTTGAATGTATTTAACCCCTTTTATTCCGCGTAATAGGTCTTCATAGCTTTCTTCAACTCCTTGTTTTCCTATTAAATCACCGCTATTGTAATATGGATTTTTAGCGACTAACTTTTCATTTACTTGAGTGATAAATCCAAAAATGTTAGCTCCAAAACTCACTTCGTAATCGCGAAGAGAGCGTTTCTGAAAATAGAAACCTTCATATTTTCGAATTTTTTCTTGGAAAGCGGCAAATTCACTTTTGTTCAATTGAGATAAGAAAACAGACGGCAAACGAGGGCTGTATATTTTAGCTTTTTCAATATTTTTAATAAAATCTTCTTTTGTAATATTCAATAATTGGCAAAATTCTAAAGTGTCAATATTTTTTAACTCTCTAGGGATGACCATGATGTCATAAGAAGCCTGGTTAGCAACTAAAAGTTTTCCTTTGCGATCATAGATATATCCTCTTTCTGGATATTCATACTTTTTTTTAATAGCATTGTTTTCAGATTTTAACTTTAAGGTATCGTCAACAATCTGCAAATAAAAGATACGAATTATAAGCAAAGAAGTAGCAAGAATGATTAAGGAAGGTAGTAAAACTTTTCTCATCTTTTGTTTGGCTTAATAAGATATATTATGATAATGCAGATAATGATGGAGAATGCTGTACTTAACAAGGTTCTTGTAAGGGTGTCTAATATATAAGTCAATTGGAATGTTTCCAATAAAAACAGGGTAAGGTGATGAATTAATACTGAAAGTAAAATAAAAGTAAATCGTTCAGGAGTTAAGACATCATTTAGTTTTATAGTTTGATACTCGTAACTCAAACCAAAAGCAAATTTGAACAAAGAGGGTCTGAAATAGGCTAAAACTAAGCAAGCTGTTGCATGAGCACCTCCAGAATTATTAAACATATCCATGACAAGCCCAAGTAGAAAACTAGCTACTACTAGGGCAGTTTTATTACCATTGACTGGGTAAAGTATAATGAATAGTATATAAGGAAATGGACTAATATAGCCCAAAAAATTCATGTTGTTGAATATGATAATTTGAAGCGCCAATAACACAATGAATCGGGAAATATTGACTAACAATGCGCTATTCATTTTTCTCTCTTTTTTCTAAGTTGATAAGTTCTTCACGATTTTTACTTTTTATAATATAGACATGGCCTAGATTTGTCATGTCATTGAATAGCTTAATATTTATTTTGTAATAATTAGTTTCTTTTTCAGTATAGATATTTGCAATCGTGCCTATTCCTATGTTTTCAGGAAAAATAACGGACTGTCCGCCTGTAACAATAGTGTCTCCTTTTTTGATTGATGCAAGTCTAGGTACGTCAATTAATTGAACGTAACCTGTGCTTTTTCCATCCCAAACAAGTGAGCCAAAATGATTTGATTTTTTGATTTTAGCGTTAATTTGAGATTTTTTATTCAAAATACTCATTACTGTTGAATAATTAGGAGAAGTGTTGTCTATAATCCCTATAATTCCCAAACTGTTAATTACGCCCATGTCTGGTTTTACACCTTGTAATTCACCTGAATTTAAAGTCAAGTAATTTTCATGAACATTATAGGAGTTGCGAATTACTTTTGAAACCAAAACATCTTCACTTTTAACACCTTTTATACTGTCTAATTTGGCGATATTTGATGTGTCTTTAACGTTAAACAAAATACTTCTGAGCTTAGCGTTTTCTGATGCTAGCTCATCATTTTGAGTTTTTAGGTTTAGGTATTCGTTTAGATTATTGATTCGTTCGTAGACGCCGCCACTTAAAAAATTTGCAGAACTAATTATTTTGCTTCTATGAAAAGAATGTGTTTGTATTGTCAATGCTAACGAAATACCCAAAAGCAGCAAAAACAGCAATCTATTACTGTTTTTATATATGAAATTAAATATTTGCTGCATTTCCTATTTTATTATTTCAAATTAATTGAGAACTTTTAGACTTTATCAATGCCTTTAAATTTTGAGGCTTTATGATATTGATTAAAAATTATTATTTTATTAATATACTTTTAAATTTAGAAATGTTTTTGAGTGCCATGCCCGTACCACGAACTACTGCTCTTAAAGGATCCTCAGCAATGTAAACTGGCAGGTCCGTTTTTTGTGATATTCTTTTGTCAAGACCTCTTAACATTGATCCTCCGCCTGCAAGATAGATACCTGTGTTGTAAATGTCAGCAGCTAACTCTGGAGGCGTTTGAGATAAAGTTTCCATTACGGCATCTTCAATACGCTGTATTGATTTATCTAAAGCTTTTGCAATTTCTCGATAAGAAACCTCTACTTGTTTTGGTTTACCCGTCAGCAAATCTCTACCTTGAACAGACATGTCTTCAGGTGCGGCTTCTAAGTCTTCTATTGCGGCACCAATTTGAATTTTTATTTTCTCTGCAGTGCTTTCTCCAACAAAAAGGTTATGTTGGGTACGCATATAATATATGATGTCATTCGTAAATACGTCACCCGCAATTTTTACAGATTTGTCACATACAATTCCGCCTAGGGCGATTACGGCGATTTCAGTTGTTCCACCACCTATATCTACAATCATGTTTCCTTTGGGCTGCATGATGTCTATACCAATACCTATTGCTGCTGCCATAGGTTCGTGTATTAAGTATACTTCCTTACCATTTACTCTCTCACATGACTCTTTAACGGCTCTCATTTCTACTTCGGTAATTCCAGAAGGAATACAAACAACCATTCTTAACGCGGGTGTAAACATTCTTTTCTTTAACGCTGGTATGCTTTTGATAAACATACTAATCATTTTTTCTGAAGCATCAAAATCAGCAATTACACCATCCTTCAACGGCCTTATCGTCTTAATGTTTTCATGTGTTTTTCCCTGCATCATGTTGGCTTCTTTACCAACAGCAATGATTTTACCAGAAACTCTATCACGAGCAACTATAGAGGGACTGTCAATTACGACTTTATCATTATGTATGATTAAAGTATTAGCGGTACCAAGGTCTATCGCGATATCCTCGGTCATGAAATCAAAAAATCCCATAAGTCTTTTAGGGGTTAAAAAGTTATAAATTTGTGACGCGCAAAGTTAAACAAATTAATGTTTAAAATGACGAGTTCCGGTAAATACCATTGCAACTTTATTTTCATTACAATAATTGATACTTAATTCGTCTTTAATTGATCCTCCAGGCTGAATCACAGCGGTTGTTCCTGCTTTTTTAGCTATTTCTACACAATCTGGAAAAGGGAAGAAAGCATCGCTTGCCATTGATGCTCCATGTAAATCAAATCCAAAAGTTTTTGCTTTTTCAATGGCTTGCATTAAAGCATCAACTCTTGATGTTTGTCCTGTGCCGGATGCGATAAGTGTCCCGTTTTTTGCAAAAACAATCGTGTTTGATTTTGTGTTTTTACAAATTTTAGAAGCAAATATTAAATCCTGAATTTCATTTTCAGTGGGTGCTGTAATAGTAACGGTTTTTAAGTTGGCTTTATTGTCAGTTATGTTATTTCTTTCTTGAACTAAAATTCCGTTCAAGCAAGTTCTTATCTGTTTTTGTGGTAATGCTACTTCATTTTGAACTAATATAATTCGGTTTTTTTTCTCTTGAAGAATTGCTGTAGCCTCTGTGTCGTATTCTGGAGCAATCACAACTTCACAAAACAATTTGTTTATTTCATTGGCCGTTGCAATATCAATTTTTGTGTTAGAAATAAGAACGCCTCCAAAAGCTGAAGTAGGATCACAAGCCAATGCGGCTAAATAAGCGTCATTAATGTTTTTTCTAGTTGCTAAACCACACGCATTGTTGTGTTTTAATATGGCAAAAGTAGGGCCGTCATTTTTAAATTCATTGATTAAATTGACAGCAGCATCTACATCTAATAGGTTGTTGTATGACAATTCTTTTCCGTGAACTTTTTTGAACATGGCTTCAAAATCGCCGAAGAAAAATCCTTTTTGATGTGG
>JAGOJA010000002.1:0-18829 GCA_017995345.1 Flavobacterium sp. | reverse complement strand
AGTTTTCTTACAATAGGTTCAAGTCCTTCTTTTGAAAATACTGAAATTAATGCAGATTGAATTGTTTTTGTTGTGCTCATTGTGTAGTTATAGTTATAAAGTACAAAAATAGTTTTTTTTGATTATATAATTCAATGATTTTATGTAACATTATCTTAAAATATCATACCAATCAATAGGTAGTTTTTTTTATTTGGTTTATGAAAAATATATTTAGAATTTTACCTTAACGAAAAAAAAAGTTTTTATGTTAGTCTATCTTCGGTTATTAAAAGAGAGTTTTGGTTTTGCCATGAATGCTTTGCAAAACAATAAATTAAGAACTTTACTTTCTTTATTAGGGGTTACTATTGGTATATTTTCTATCATAGCTGTGCTTGCCGCTGTTGATTCTTTGGATAGGAAAATCACCCAAGATTTAAGCAGCTTGGATAAAAATACGATTTATTTGATGAAATTTTCTTTTGGCCCATCGGACATTCCACAATGGAAAAGAGAGCAGTTTCCCAATGTAAAGTATGACGAGTATACCTATATGAAAGGAGCTATGACCAATACGGATCAAATGGGGTATCAAATATTTACCAGAAGAGAACCTATTAAATACGACTCTAAAACGGTTAGTGATGTGAATATTGTGCCCGCTTCTCATGAACTGATCGATATTCAGGGATTAGAATTTGAAAGAGGAAGGTTTTATAATGAATCTGAGGCTAATTCGGGATCTACGGTTATTGTTTTAGGAAATGAAATTGCAAAGTCATTATTTGAGCATTCGGAGCCCATTGGGAAAAACATACGTTTGTACGGTAAGCGTTTTACTATTATTGGTGTGTTAAAAAAACAAGGAGCTGGTTTGTTTGGAGATAGCGATGATACTTCTGCTTTTATTCCAGTCAATTTTGTTCGTCAATTGTATGGCGATAACAATTCATCTTTAGTAAATGTGATTATTTTTAAGCCTCAAAAAGGAGTGGATATGGAAGCTTATAAAGGGGAAATATCTCAAAAATTGAGAGGCTTCAGAGGATTGAAAGCTGGGGAAATTGATAATTTTTTTGTTAATGTGTTTTCAGGCTTTACGGATCTGATAGATGGAATTTTAGGACAAATGAACTTGGTAGGTTGGGTGATAAGTGGGTTTTCACTGCTTGTAGGAGGTTTTGGTATCGCTAATATTATGTTTGTATCCGTAAAAGAGCGGACGAATTTAATAGGTATTCAGAAGTCCTTGGGTGCAAAAAACAGGTTTATATTATTTCAGTTTTTATTTGAAGCTGTAATTTTGTCGGTTATAGGAGGGGTAATAGGATTGCTTTTGGTATGGATTATTGCTCTTATTGTAACCAAAGCATTAGATTTTGAATTTGTTTTGGGGATGGGTAATATTCTCTTAGGTACTGGTTTGGCTGCTTTGATTGGATTAGTTTCGGGAATTCTTCCGGCAATAGCGGCTTCTAAATTAGATCCTGTCGAGGCAATCAGAACAGGAATGTAACTTTTGACATTTAAATTTAATTAAAACAAAGAGGCTTCTATATTAGTTAGAAGCCTCTTTGTTTTTTAAACAAGTAAAACAAGTGTTTTATTTATCTAATATCATTGTTCTGAATCAAATCAATGTATAAGTTAATGTTATCTTTCAATTCTTTCCTTGGTGTGATGAAGTCTAAGAAACCATGTTCTAGAAGAAACTCTGCGGTTTGAAACCCTTCGGGTAAATCTTTACCGGTTGTGTCTCTTACAACTCTAGGCCCTGCAAATCCAATAAGCGCACCTGGTTCAGAAATGTTGATATCACCTAGCATGGCGTAAGAAGCAGTTGTGCCTCCTGTAGTAGGGTCAGTACATAACGAAATGTATGGAAGTTTGGCATCGGCAAGTTGCGCGAGTTTAACGGATGTTTTAGCTAATTGCATCAATGAGTATGCGGCTTCCATCATTCTTGCTCCTCCTGATTTTGAAATCATTACAAATGGTAGTTTGTTTTTGATAGCATGGTCAATTCCTCTAACAATTTTTTCTCCTACAACAGCTCCCATGGAGCCACCAATAAAGGCAAAATCCATACAACAAACCACAAGGTCTTTTCCTTTGGATTTCCCAACTCCAGTTCGTACGGCATCCTTAAGTTTTGTTTTCTCCATCACGTCTTTTAATCGGTCTGCGTATTTTTTTGTATCAACAAAACGCAGCGGATCCTTAGAAGTCATGTTTTTATCTAATTCAACAAACTCATTGTTGTCAAATAAGATTTTAAAATACTCTGTACTTCCAATTCGAACATGGAAACCATCTTCAGGACTTACAAATAAGTTACGAGCTAGTTCTTCGGCATCAATAACTTTTCCTGTCGGAGATTTGTACCAAAGTCCTTTTGGAATATCCATTTTGTCTTCGGTAGCAGTAGTAATTCCTTTTTCTTTTCTTTTAAACCAAGCCATATTTATTGTTTTTGTTGTTTCAGGTTTAAAGTTTAAAGTTTTGAAACCTTAAACTTTAAACCTGAAACTATAAACTTTTTATTATAATGTATTCACGTTGTTCAAGTCAGCAAATGCTTGCTCCAGTCTTGCGTTGAAAGTAATTTCGCTTTCACGTAGCCATTTTCTCGGGTCGTAATATTTTTTGTTTGGAGCATCAGCACTTTCTGGATTTCCAATCTGAGTTTTTAAATAGTCGATGTTTTTTACCATGTAATCACGGATACCTTCCGTAAAAGCAAATTGTAAATCAGTATCGATATTCATTTTTATTACACCGTAACTAATACCTTCTCTTATTTCTTCTAATGTAGAACCTGAACCACCGTGGAAAACAAAATCTACTGGGTTGTGTCCTGTATTGAATTTATTTTGAACAAAATCTTGAGAATTTTTTAAGATTTTTGGAGTCAATTTTACATTTCCGGGTTTATAAACTCCGTGTACGTTTCCAAAAGCGGCAGCAATTGTAAATCTTGGGCTTACCTTAGAAAGTTCTTCATAAGCGTAAGCAACTTCTTCAGGCTGAGTGTATAGTTTTGAGCTGTCAACATCAGAGTTGTCAACACCATCTTCTTCGCCACCTGTAATTCCAAGCTCAATTTCAAGTGTCATACCCATTTTGCTCATGCGGGCTAAATAGCCTTTGCAAATTTCAATATTTTCTTCGATAGGCTCTTCAGATAAATCAATCATGTGAGAAGAGTACAATGGTTTTCCGGTTTTGGCAAAGTGTGCTTCTGAAGCGTCTAACAAACCGTCAATCCAAGGTAATAATTTTTTTGCACAATGATCAGTATGCAAAATTACAGTTGCTCCGTATGCTTCTGCTAATGCATGAATATGCAATGCACCAGCAATTCCCCCGGCGATAGCTGCTTTTTCCCCTGCGTTCGAAAGTCCTTTTCCTGCGTTGAATTGAGCTCCTCCATTAGAAAATTGAATGATTACTGGAGCATTCAGTTTTGCTGCAGTTTCAAGAACACTATTGATAGTATTTGACCCCGTAACATTTACTGCCGGAAGTGCAAATCCTTTTTCTTTAGCGTAATTAAAAATTTCCTGAACTTGATCCCCTGTAGCTACGCCTGGTTTTATATTGTGTGCCATTGTGTTTTTTTTAGTTTTTAGTTTGCAAAAATAAGAATTAATTAGCATTAGAACGGATAATTTATTCCAAAATTTAAGACAGAGTTCGCAAAGTTGTATTCTCTAAGCCATCTTCTATTGGTTTCATTGGCTGGATTGTAGGTTTTAAATCCTAAATCAAAACGAATTACAAAAAAACTCAAATCATATCGTAATCCAAATCCGGATCCTAATGCCATATCTTTTAAGTCGCTAAAGCTTGTAAATGTAGATTTCTCATCTTCAACATTATCTATTACGTTCCAAATATTTCCTGCATCGGCAAATAACGCTCCTTTTAAGCTTCCAGCAATTTTAAATCGAAACTCCCCGCTAAGGGCAATCTTCATATTAGCCTCATTAAAGTCGCCTAAAGCGCCACTGCTACCAGGACCTAAACCATATGGTTTCCAGGCGCGGTTGTCATTGGATCCGCCTGAAAAGTAACTTCTTGAAAAAGGGATATAATTAGAATTTCCTAGCGGAATGGCGATTCCAAAAAAAGATCTAAATGCTAGTATCTTTTCTTTTGATAAATCCCAATGCTTGATATAATCAAATTCCGTTTTGATATATTCTGAATACTCCAAGTTGAATATGTCATAATTTCCATTGGAGTTCTTTTTCTGATTTGCCATTTTTGCAATAGCAGATAAAATAGTCCCCGCAGATTCTATTTTAGTTTTAAAAAGATAAAAATTGTTGTCTGTTAAATCTTTTTTAGTAGTTTTTGTAAAAGTAAAACTAGTTGCTAAAATAAAATCATTTTCGGTTAGTCTTCGTCTTCGTTCTTCAATACTTTTTACAGATTTGAAATCAGCAGCACTTAATGGTTTTAAAAAAGTTGCATTGCCTGTAAGCACATCATTTGTAAAGCCAGCCGTTCCTTGCTCAATAAGTAGGTTTTTGTCAGTTGAATTATCGTAATATAATGGATTTGTATTGTATTCTTTGCTAATTTGATTCAGAGCTTTATAGGAAGAATTGTAAACATTAAAATAATTTTTAGGATTTAAATTTCTTACAAACTGAGTGTTAAAAAGATCAAAACGTGCAGTATGATTTACTTTTGGAGTCCAGTTGTAAGATATTCCTCCTGTAAAATTCTCTTTATCTAATCCAATATTTTGTTGTTTTGCAAAACCAACGGTTAGTAAAGTAGAAGGAATCATACTTTTAGGAATGATTTTTTCAGTGCTAAAGGGTATGAAAATTCGAGGAATGTTCAATTTGAAATCCAGCCCATATTCTGAAACATTAAAGAAATTGTTTCTCGGATTGGCTAAATCCTTAGAGGAACCAATGTTTCCACGAAGGGCAATTTCAAGAGTTTCTGCACCATTGAATACGTTTCTAATTGTTTCCGAAACACTTAGGCCAATACCAAAATCCTGGATATTAGAGTGCGTCACGTCCAATGTAGTTCCAAAACTGTATTTTTTTCTTGGTGTCAAATATACTTTGGCAATTAATGACTGCGCAGTGGTATCTCTTTTGTCAACTTCATATTGTATAGATGGATAATTAAAAATCCTAAGATTGTTTAAATAGCGTGTGGTTAAAACGGTTTTATAATCGGCATACATGCTTCCTTTTGTGATAAAAATCGCGTTTGTAATAGCTTTTGGTTTGTATTTTAATTTTTCCTGACTGTAAATATTGAAGTTTTTATAAATCGTACTATCTGTAATGTTCAATGTGTTTTTGCTAGGGGAATAATCCGTGTATATGTTTACATCGCTTATTTTGTATAACTTAAAAGGTTCCGTTTTAGTTGAGTCACCATCCTGAAATGAATAGTCATTAATCACTAAAGTTATGTTTGCCTGATTTACTTTTTTGATAGTATCAATATTAAAAGTAACATAATTAGGCTGAAAATAATAGGCACCATTATTTCTGAAATGTGTAGTGATTCTGTTTTTTTCACCCTCAAAATCTTCGGTTTTGTATTGCTTTCCGGATTTAATTAAACTGTTTTTTTTCTCTATTCTATAAAGCGAATCTAAAATTGGTGTTGAAATAGTAGCGTTTAATGAGTCTAATAAATAAGGTGCTCCGGTTGTAATCGCATAATTTATTTTGGCCTTTTTTGCTTGTACACTATCTACTTTATAAATAGCTTTTACATTAAAAAAACCATTGTTAAAATAGTAATATTTCAAGCGTAATATAGATTTATCTGTTTTTGCATTGTCTAGGATTGCTGGCGGCTCTCCTGTATTTTTTAAAAATTCATGAATACCTTTGTACCAAAATGATTTTCCCAATCGATCCACTTGTTTTGCAGAAAGCCATTTAGACATTTGTTCGTATCTTTTTGGGTTATTTGTGAACTTTGCCTGATAAGTAGAGTCTGGATTTAGATTTGCTAAATTGTATAAATTCAATCGCAATCGATAACCAATTAGCTTGCTGTTGGGTTTTTGATACAATTGATTGAATACAGTTTCTTCGGTTATTTTTTTGTTATTTACTATAATTTCATTTTTTACAAGCAGTTGTTTCCCATCAGGAACTCTTTTTACAGCGTTACAAGCAGAAATTAGTATTGCAATTAGAATAAATGCTGTTATTTTTGTGGAAACTTTTTTCAATTGTTCTATAATATTTAATTCAAAAGTACATTATTTCTATGGTTAGTAAAAACCAAATAAAGCTTATAACGAGTTTGCAGCAAAAAAAATATCGGACCGCAAATAAATTATTTTTTGCCGAAGGCGTAAAAGTAATTCGGGAACTACTGGAATCTAATTTTGTATTAGAACATTTGTACTCAACTCAAAATGATTTTGAGGAAGTATCCAATGAAAGAAAAACAATTATTGATGATTCTGATCTAAAAAAAATAAGTGCTTTGACGACTGCGAATACCTGTTTGGCAGTGTTCAAAATGCCTGCTGAAAAACAAATTATCGAAAAAGGCTTAGTTTTAGCTCTAGATTCTATTCGTGATCCAGGGAATTTAGGAACTATATTGCGTTTGTGCGATTGGTTTGGAATTAGTCAGGTTTTGTGTTCAAAAGAAACAGTCGATCTTTATAATCCAAAAGTGGTTCAAGCAACAATGGGTTCAATATCAAGAGTTAATGTTAGTTATATTGATTTGAATTTGTTTGTGGCCCAAACAAAACTGCCTGTGTTTGGCACTTTTATGGATGGGACAAGTATATATAAATCTGCTTTGCCAGCTGATGGGGTTATTATTATGGGTAATGAAGCCAATGGAATTTCAACTGAATTGGAGAAACTAATTTTAAACCGACTTACAATTCCTCGTTTTGGAGCGCTGCAAAAAACGGAAAGTTTAAATGTTGCAACCGCTACCGCTATAATTCTGAGTGAGTTTCGAAGAAATTCTTAATTGAATTTTTTATTAAGAATTTTTTTTCTTTTAATGAAATGTAAAATTTATGAATATGGCTCTTGTTTTCATAGATTCAATAGTACCGGTCCAAGGACTATTTGGGTCTTTGTCTCTCATTAATTCATCATTTAATCCAAAAACACCTCTAATAGATGGAGAAAATATAAAATATTCTGAAAAAAGATCGATTCCAAATCCCAGTTCATAATTGGTAGTCCATGATTTTACCCTAAATTGATTGTCTAAATTGTCGTCCTTAGATTTAGCGTTGCTCGATAAATTCAGGGTCGCTGACAAACCACCTAATGCATACGGACGAATGTTTCCAGTTCTTAGTGAAGAGAACTTAAAAAGTAAAGGAAATTGAATATTAGTGCTCGTTACTTCTCTGATTGCGTCTGAATTGTTAGTAAAAAGTAGATTACTAGGATAGTTCAAAAACCTTTTTGTGATATATAGTCCAGGTTCAAACCGCAAGCTAATGTATTCTTGAAGTTTTAAATCAGCAATAATCCCAACATTAAATCCTGTAGTTTTTTTTACCAAAACATCTGGCCCCACTGTTTTATAATCTATTTTGAAATCATAGGAGTTGAAACCCAAAAAGAACCCATAATAGATCCTTTGCTTTTGAAAATTTTCTAAATTGATAATGGGGTCTTTACTAAATATATTTTTAGAACGCTGTGCATATCCATTTAGTAAGGTAGATAGAAAAAAGAAAACAACAATTTTTCTCATATTATTTTTTTGAAGCAGTATAAATAGTAGCGACGCCAAAAGTTTGTGGTAACGCTACTACATCTATAAACCCAATTTTTCTCAAAATATTGTTTAATGCTTCACCATAAGGGAAAGCTGCTGCTGATTCAGATAAATAACCATAGGCTACATTATCCTTAGAAAATAATTTTCCTATTATAGGTAAAATGTTTTTACTGTAAAAATTATATCCTTGTTTGTAAGGTGTTTTTTCAGGCACTGATGTTTCTAAAATTACGAAAACGCCATTAGGTTTTAATACTCGTAAAATTTCAGCCAAACCTTTTTCTAATGTCTCAAAATTGCGTACTCCAAAAGCAACTGTAATCGCATCAAAATGATTGTCCTCAAAAGGCATGTTTTCTGAGTCTGCTAAAATCATTTCAATAGTATTAGATAGATTTTTTGCAGCGATTTTTTTCTCTCCTACTTCCAGCATTCCCGCTGAAATATCTAGACCAATAATTTTTTCAGCATTAGTTTGTGCCATCAAAATAGCCAAATCGCCAGTTCCTGTGGCAATGTCCAGAATTATTTTCGGATTGGACTGGGAAACTATTTGCAATACTTTTTTACGCCATTTTATATCGATACCAAAAGAAATGACACGATTAAGGTTGTCGTAATTCCCAGAAATGGTGTCAAACATTTGCGCTACTTGTTCTTTTTTGCCTAAGGCAGAGTCTTTATAAGGAGTTATTTTTTCTGACATTTTTTTAATTTGTGCAAATATATGACAAACTTGATAAACTAAAAGTGAGTTTCAACAAAATTGAATTGAGTTTTAATTTGCGTTAAAAAATAAAAAACTTTTATTTGAAATATCACTAAAAGTGGGTATTGCAACTCCGGTTTTTATTGCACAAATTTGTTATTCAAGAAATAACCATATTAAATGATTAAAACAGAGTCAGTGAGCCAAATCAAATGGGTGCTTTTAGCGCTTGTCATCTCGTTTGTTCTTGTTAGTGTTTTTGAAAATACTGTTTTACAAAGCGGTATTGTAGTTAAAGCGCAACATACGTTCTTAGGATTAAATTTGTTTTTGGAAATTTTAATTTTTTTTGCCTTTAGCACCTTCGTGGTATTTGGTGTTAAAGGATTTTTTGAGATGTATTCTCAAAAAGTATCAAATACTATAACCTTCATTTCTGGAGCAGTGTTAGTATTTGTGATTTTTATTTTATGTTATCAAATACTCTTTCAAGAGTAGTTCACTCCTCTTAGTCATGGTTAAAAAAAACATCCTGTAAAAAGGATGTTTTTTATTTCCTTATGTATGTCTCATAAGTGTAGTCGTACTTGTGTTTTTCATCCTTTTCATTGAACTCGTATTTTTCTAATTTCCAATCCTTTTTATTAATCTCAGGAAAATAAGCGTCGGCTTCAAAGCTACTATGTACTCTTGTAATTTCTATTTTATCTGTATAAGCCAGCCCTAAGGTATAAATTTCGCCTCCTCCTATAATAAATGAATCTTCATCTTTTGGGCAAATTGAAAGTGCTTTTTCAATACTGTCTACTATAATACACCCTTCAGCCTGATAGTTTTTTTGGCGGGTGATGATAATGTGTGTTCGGTTAGGTAATGGTTTAGGAAAACTTTCAAATGTTTTTCTACCCATTATTATATGATGTCCAGAGGTCAGTGTTTTGAATCTCTTAAAATCATTTGGTAAGTGCCAGACTAATTCGTTGTCTTTGCCTAGCGCATTATTTTCGGCAACTGCCGCAATCATTATTATCATAAGGATTCCACTATTGTATAGGTTCGTCGTTAGCTATTTGCGCTTGTAGTTGTTCTATTTTCTTTTTTTGCAAAGTGACAAGACGATCAATTTGTTCTCTTTCCCAATCTTTATTCATAAATCGGTCGGTGATAAAAACTTTTATAAAATGCAGAATAAATAAAAATAACCATACTGTAATTATCCACAAGTACCATTCAGTAATCAAAGTGCTATTCAAGAAGTTATGTCCAAGAAACAGAGTCAAACTTCCTAAAACAAAGACAACAAAATGAAAATACAATCTCTTTTTTTGTTTTATTCTTCTTCTGGCATATTCATATTGTTCGTGCAGTTCTCTTTCCATTGTTCTGATTTTAGCAGATAAAGATAAAATTTATTTTGTGAAGTTGTTATTTCGGCTAATTATTATTTATAGAGAAAACGTTTTCTTGCATGTAAATAGGTATAATACAGTAGCTTAAGTTGTAAAATTAATCATAAATTAACATTGTTCATGCTATTCTACTAAAACTTGTTTGGGTATGATGAAAGTTCAAAGAGTTTCATTTTCTTTGCCACATAAATCTCTAAATGAATTACTTATGTCAATTAAAAAACAATTTATAAAAACAAAGCCTGTTTGTAAAGTTACTTTTTCGGTAGAAGCAAAAGATGCAATTGAAGCTTCAGTTATTGGTGATTTCAATAATTGGAATGTTGCTGAAGGTGCATTAAGCAAATTAAAAAATGGTACATTCAAAGGGGTGTTCGATTTAAAAAAGGATGCAGCTTATGAATTCAAATATGTTATAGACGGTGTCTTTGTGAATGAGCCTGAAGCCGATTCTTTTAAATTCAATGAGTTTGCTGGAAATGAAAATGGTGTTTTAGTTGTTTAACTAAAACACCATTTTTTCATAGTTACACCGCAACACTGCCTTTTATCAAGGCATGCGGTTCATAGCCTTCAAGAGTAAAATCCTCAAAATCGAATGCGAAGATGTCTTTTATACTGGGATTCAAAATCATTTTAGGCAATGGTTTTGGCTCACGTGACAATTGCAATTCGAGTTGTTCAAAATGATTGTTATAAATATGTGCGTCTCCAAAAGTATGAATAAATTCCCCGAGTTGCAAGTCGCAAACTTGAGCAATCATCATTGTTAGTAGTGCATAAGAGGCAATGTTAAAAGGAACGCCCAAGAAAATATCAGCACTTCGCTGGTACAGTTGGCATGATAATTTGCCGTCTGAAACATAAAACTGAAAGAAAGCGTGACATGGAGGCAAAGCGGCCTTGTTGTTGGCTACATTTTCGTCAAATGATTTTGTAGTGTCAGGAAGGACCGAAGGATTCCATGCTGAAACTAACATTCGGCGACTGTTAGGGTTGGTTTTTAGTTCTTTGATTAAATCCGAGATTTGGTCAATTTCTTCGCTATTCCAATTGCGCCATTGATGTCCGTAAACTGGGCCTAAATTTCCATTAGTGTCAGCCCAAGCATCCCAGATTTTCACTCCGTTTTCTTGAAGGTATTTTATATTGGTATCGCCTTTTAAGAACCAAAGTAATTCGTAAATAATAGATTTTAAGTGTAGCTTTTTAGTAGTAACCATTGGGAAACCTTCATTCAAGTCAAAGCGCATTTGGTAACCAAACACACTTTTTGTTCCTGTTCCAGTACGATCTCCTTTTTGACAACCGTTTTTCATAACGTGTTGCACTAAATCTAAATATTGCTTCATTTTTAGTCTATTCGGATTTTTATTGTTATTTTACTTGTAACCAAAAGAACAAATTATATTATCTTTTAGAAATCTCATCTCTTATTTTGGCTGCTTTCTCATAATCTTCATGAGATACGGCTTGGTCTAATAATTCATTTAATTCCTGTAGGCTGTGTTTAGAATAGGTTTCTCCAGATTGGTTGCTTTCTTCATGGCCAAAAGTTTCTGGATTAGACAGCACATCATCAATATCTTTAGAGTCACTAGTACTGTCCGATGGATTTGATTTTAAATAAATACCAGCTTTGTCCAGGATGTTTTTATAGGTAAAAATAGGAGCATTGAAACGCAACGCTAAAGCAATGGCATCAGAGGTTCGGGCATCAATTATTTCCTCGATTTTATCTCTTTCGCAAATAATACTGGAATAAAAAACACCGTCAACAAGTTTATGAATAATAACTTGCTTGACAATGATGTCAAAACGCTCCGCAAAGTTCTTAAATAAATCATGAGTCAACGGACGCGGAGGTTTTATTTCCTTTTCCAAGGCTATAGCAATAGATTGAGCTTCAAAAGCACCAATAACGATTGGTAATTTTCGTTCGCCATCAACCTCATTTAATATCAGAGCATAGGCTCCGTTTTGAGTCTGACTGTATGAAATGCCTTTTATGGATAATTTTACTAAGCTCATAAGTGTTGTAATGGTAATTACCGTAAGTTTTCTAATAAATAGTTTGCATAAAAAAATGCTATCTAAAGGCAAAGATACAAATATCTTAATTTTTTAGATAGCATTTTGAATTACTTTATCGATAAAACTAGTTGTTTGCCTTGAAAGCTTTTAATTTTTCAATTAATTGCGGAACAATTTCAAAAGCATCGCCTACAACTCCGTAATCAGCCACTTTGAAGAATGGTGCTTCTGGATCACTATTGATAACCACTTTTACTTTAGAAGAGTTGATTCCGGCAATGTGTTGTATTGCTCCAGAAATTCCGATTGCTAAGTATAAATTAGCAGCCACAGGTTTCCCAGTTTGACCTACGTGCTCTCCATGAGGTCTCCATCCTAAGTCTGAAACTGGTTTAGAACAAGCAGTTGCCGCACCAAGAACTGTTGCTAACTCTTCTATCATTCCCCAGTTTTCAGGACCTTTAAGTCCACGACCTGCTGAAACTACAATGTCAGCATCAGCAATAGAAACTTTCCCGGTAACTTTTTCTACGGATTCTACTTTTACTCCAAAATCATTTTCTCCAATGGTTGGATTGAAATCTTCTTGGGTTAATGTAGAGGCATTTTCGGAAATACCATACGAATTTTTAGCAAGTCCAAGTACTTTCACAGCAGTGTTTATTTCAGTAATCATGAAAGCTTTGTTTGAAAAAGCGGTTCTTTTTACTTGAAAAGGAGAAGTGCTTACTGGCAATCCTACAACATTTGAAGCATATCCGGCCTCTAAAGCTACTGCTACAAGTGAAGAAAGGTAAACGCTATCTGTGGTTGATGATAATAATAGTAATTTAATATTTTCTTTTTGAGCCGCTTGTTTGATTACGTCGGCATAAGCTTTTGCTGTAAAGCCTGATAGTTCATCGTTGTTTACTTTTAATACTTTGTCTACACCGTATTTTGATAGTTCTGAAACATCTCCAGCATTGATAGTTACTGCCGTAACTGTTGTTCCTAAGCTTTCAGCTACTTTTTTTGCGTAAGAAGCTAATTCGAATGCTGCTTTTTTAAATTTTCCTTCTGCGTATTCCGCATATATTAATATTGACATAATGTTTTTATTTTAAATGTTGAATTATAAATTTTAAATGTATCTGAGAACGTTAATTCACGATTTAAAATTCATAATTTAAAATTATATTACTTTCGCTTCGTTGTGTAATAAATTGATTAATTCATCTAAATTGTCAGCAGCAATTAATTTCACTGCTGATTTAGGAGCTGGTTTTTCAAATTTTACTGCTTTTGTGTTTACAGCAGCGTCTACTGGCTCCAGAATTGTCAATACTTTTGTTCTTGCAGTCATAATTCCTCTCATGTTTGGAATACGCAAGTCTTTCTCTTCTACCAATCCTTTTTGTCCACCAATGATTAATGGCAAAGTAGTAGCAACTGTTTCTTTTCCACCATCAATTTCACGAACAGCTTTTACATTAGTTCCATCAACAGTCAGGTTGGTACAAGAATTAAGGAAGTTGTATCCTAAAATCCCAGCAATCATTCCAGGAACCATTCCGCCATTATAATCTAGAGATTCTTTTCCAGCGATAATGACATCGTACGCTCCGTTTTTGATTACTTCAGCAAGTTGTTTGGCAACGAAAAATCCGTCAGTAGGAGTAGCGTTCACACGAATAGCTTCGTTAGCGCCTATTGCTAATGCTTTTCTTAAAGTAGGTTCGGTTTCTGGTCCTCCAACATTCACAACTGTAACGGTTGCGCCTTGTTGTTCTTGGAACCAAATAGCACGAGTAAGACCAAATTCATCATTTGGATTGATTACATATTGTACCCCATTAGTGTCAAATTCAGAATCACCGTTGACAAAGTTAATTTTTGAAGTAGTATCAGGAACGTGACTGATGCAAACTAATATTTTCATAAGTATATTTTTAATTGTTCTTAATTTCTTTTACAAATTTAAAATTTTAATTTGAATAAAATACTATGCGTGCATAATATTTTTACTTAGCTACTACGTTTTGGTAGCCCGGATAGTAGCGGCATCCTTCCTGTGGCTCCTTTAGCCACAGGAAGATACAGCGGATAGCCGGAAATAGCTCCCGTAAAAACAATAAGATAAATCCTGAATTAATTTAGGTTGATTTATGCTTTTAAGTGGTTTTAAATATTTATTTTTGCTTTTCGAAAATTAGACACAATAAGATATAATATGAGAACGATACAATTTAGAGAGGCTATTTGCGAAGCGATGAGTGAAGAGATGCGTCACGATGAGTCCATATACTTAATGGGCGAAGAAGTTGCCGAATATAATGGTGCCTACAAAGCGTCAAAAGGAATGCTTGCTGAATTTGGTGAGAAAAGAGTAATTGATACTCCTATCGCTGAGCTTGGTTTTACTGGTATTGCAGTAGGATCAGCAATGAACGGATGTAGACCTATTGTGGAATACATGACTTTCAATTTCTGTTTAGTGGGGATTGACCAAATTATAAATAATGCTGCCAAAATGCGTCAAATGACAGGAGGACAATTTAATGTGCCTATCGTTTTTCGTGGTCCAACAGCTTCGGCAGGACAATTAGGAGCAACGCATTCGCAAGCTCTTGAAAACTGGTTTGCGAACACTCCCGGCCTCAAAGTAGTAGTTCCCTCTACAGTTTATGATGCAAAAGGATTGTTGAAAGCGGCTATTCGTGATAATGATCCTGTGATTTTCATGGAATCAGAGCAAATGTATGGTGATAAAGGAGAAGTGCCAGATGGTGAATATACAATCCCATTAGGAGTGGCTGATATTAAGCGTGAAGGTACTGATGTAACAATTGTTTCTTTTGGAAAAATTATCAAAGAAGCACATATTGCTGCTGACGAATTAGCCAAAGAAGGAATTTCTTGCGAAATTATCGATTTGAGAACGGTACGTCCTATGGATTATGAAGCAATATTGACGTCTGTTAGAAAAACAAACCGATTGGTGGTTCTTGAGGAAGCGTGGCCTTTTGCAAGTGTCGCTTCGGAAATTACATATATCGTGCAAGAGCGCGCTTTTGATTTTTTAGATGCGCCAATTCAACGCATCACAACGGCCGATACACCAGCACCATACTCTCCGGTTTTGCTGAAAGAATGGCTTCCTAATGCAGATGATGTTGTAAAAGCTGTTAAAAAGGTAATGTATAAAAAATAACAGTTTTAAATCACTTTAGTTTAGGTAAAGTTTAACTTTTGGAACTGGAATTATCGAATAAAAGAATACTGTAATTAACTATATTTGAAGCTTCATCAATTATTTATTTGATGAAGCTTTTTTTTAATGATTATGAAGAAAAATATTTTGTTTTTATTGGTTTTTTTGTTTGTCTCAGCGAATGCTGTTTTTGCGCAGACAAAAGTTAGTGGAGTGGTATTGGACAAACTGAATCAGCCAATTCCCTTTGCAAATGTTGTGTTTAAGGATTCTAGCGAAGGAATCGTTGCCAATGAGGACGGACTATTTTATCTTGAATCGTTAAAAACGTATACTGTATTGCTGATTTCATCTGTTGGGTTTTCAGAAAAGGAAATAACGTTACAAAAAGCCGTTAATTACAATATGAAAATTCAGCTTAATGAGCCGGAGAGTTTAAATGAAGTAGTGATTTTTACTGGTAAAACTTCTAAAAAGAATAATCCCGCTCTTGATATTCTTAGAAAAATTTGGGCGAAAAAACGCCAGAATGGATTGTACATGTTTAATCAGTACCAGATGGAGAAGTATGAAAAAATAGAATTTGACATGAATTCTATAGATAGTGCTTTTATGAAAAACAGGATTTTTAAGGGCATGGAATTTATTTTTAAACAGATGGACACTTCGAAAGTTACGGGTAAAACGTATTTGCCTATTTTTATAAATGAAGCATTGTCAGATGTTTATGGGGATATTAACTTAAATAAAACTAAAGAAAAAGTAAAGGCTAGTAAAACATCTGGTTTCAATGGGAATCAGCAAATTTTGAGTTTTGTAAAAGATTTGTATTCGGATTATGACATTTATAACAACTATTTAACTTTTTTTGACAAAAGCTTTACCAGCCCGCTTTCTAAAACAGGTATTGATGTTTATAATTATGTTTTGCGAGACAGTGCCTACATTGATAAAAAATGGTGTTACAATATTGTATTTTACCCAAGACGAAAAAACGAATTGACATTTAAAGGAGATTTTTGGGTAAATGACTCCACATTTGCCATCAAGAAAATTAATATGGCCGTTACTAAAAGCGCCAATATTAACTGGGTGAAAGACATTTACTTAGAGCAAGAATTTGAAGTAGTCAGCGACTCAGTTTTCTTATTAACTAAGGATTATTTGATGTCCGATTTTGCTTTAAACAAAAAAGAAAAATCAAAAGGAATTTATGGAAAAAGAACCACTTTTTTTAGAGACCATAAATTCAACAATCCCAAACCAATTGTTTTTTATAAAGATGAGGTTAATTATAAGGAACCTGATATTTATAATAAATCAGATGAATATTGGGAAGAAAATCGTTTTGAGAATTTATCAAAAGACGAAATAGGAGTTTATAAAATGTACGATACCTTGCAAACAGTCAAGAAATTCAAACAAATATACAGTTCTGTTCAGGTGCTCGCTAGTGGGTTTGTGCAGTTTGGCAATTTTGATTATGGCCCTATTTTTTCCACATTTGGATATAATGAAGTAGAAGGCGTTCGATTGCGAGCTGGCGGAAGAACTTATTTCGGAACGGATGATAGTTGGCGTGTGCAAGGATACACAGCTTATGGTTTTAAAGACGATAAGTTCAAATATGGTTTTTCAGGCAAATGGATGGTAGATCGCAAAAATCGCCTCATTTTATCTGGTGGCAATAGGCGCGATATAGAACAAATAGGGGCTAGCTTAACTGCAACCTATGATGTTTTGGGTAGAAGCTCTGCATCCTCATCAGTATTTACATCAGGAAGTAATGGCAAATTGACGGCTATTAACTTGAGTAATGTAGCTATAGAAATGGAGCCAGTCAAAAATTTAACTTTTCAAACTGGATTCTCCTATAGAACTCTTGAATCAGCCTCACCTACCTTTAGTTTAGATTATTACACCGATGTTGCCAACGGAATTGTTAAAAGTGATGTCAAGCAATCAGAAGCTAGCCTTCAAGTTGATTATACCCCAAAACGAAAAACCATTGGGTTTGCAGTTGAGCGCCAAACCGTCGACAGTCCATACAGTCGCTTTTTTGTCAATTACAGTCATGGATTTAAAGGATTGCTGGATAGTGATTTCCAATATGATAAACTACAATTGTATTACAAGCAACCTATAATTATTGGTCCGTTAGGTCGCTCTAATGTTATTATTGAAGTTGGAAAAACTTTTGGAACCGTTCCCCTAGGATTGATGAGTGTTATTCCAGGAAATCAAACCTTTTTTTCGATAGAAAATACATTTAGTAACCTAAATTACTATGAATTTGTATCAGATAAGTATGCTACTTTGCAATGGAATCATAATTTTGGAGGCCGTCTTTTTTCTAGAATTCCATTCATGCGAAAATTAAATTGGAGAGAAATAGTAGCCGTAAAAGGAGTCTATGGCAGTATTTCTGATGATAACAGAGCCATTAACGCTTCCGGCTTGATCTACAATGCACCTGAAAAAGGATATTGGGAATATAGCGCTGGTATTGGAAATATTTTCAAATTATTCCGTGTGGATTTTGCTTGGCGAGGGAATTATCTAAACACGCCTGATACAAATAAATTCACTGTAAAAGCTTCGTTTGGATTTAATTTCTAGGAGCTATTCCAGCTGTACACTGTATCTTTTATGCCAAACCCTGGCATAAAAGGATGCCGTTTCCATCTGGGCTAAAAACATCTAGTTATGCAAGAAGCATTTGATTACATCTCGGGAAAAGATAGCATTTTCAAGACAATCATTGAGCAATATGGGCTTCCAGCTATTCCGTTTAGACCACAGGGATTTGAGACTTTAGTTTTGCTGATTTTAGAACAACAAGTGTCTATCGACTCCGCAAAAGCCACTTTTTTGAAGATAAAAGCGAGTTATAAAGATATGACACCAGAGATTTTAATTGCAGTATCAGATGGGGATTATAGAGCTTTTGGCGTAAGCCGTCAAAAAACTTCATACATAAAAGCTTTGGCAATAGCCATTTTAGAGAAAGAGCTTGATTTAGAAAGTTTACCAAATAAAACAGCGGAGCAAGTACGAAACGAACTCATAAAAGTGAAGGGAATAGGAAATTGGACGATTGATATTTATTTAATGTTTTGCCTACAAGAACCAGATTTATTGCCATTAGGTGATATTGCAGTAGTAAATACAATGAAGGAATTACTTGATATTCATGATAAGGATGCTATGGAAAAGCATGCTCAAAAATGGATTCCGTATCGTTCCTATGCAACCTATCTTTTATGGCATTATTATTTGAAAAAACGAAATAGGAAGGTAATTTACTAAACTGCAATCTCGTGAAAAAGAAGTAATAGAGTGCTGAAATAATTTTATTGTAGAAAATAGATAAATTCCTTACTTTTGCACCCATAAATATAGAAAAATAAATAGTAAGATGACTGCAGATAAAATAACTACGTTCGATGTGTTAATCGAAATACCAAGAGGAAGTAGAAATAAATACGAATATGATTTCGAAATAAAAAGAATGCGTTTTGATAGAATGTTGTTTTCTTCAATGATGTATCCAGCTGATTACGGATTTATTCCTGAAACATTAGCTTTAGACGGAGATCCATTAGATGTTTTGGTTTTGGTAAACGAACCAACTTTTCCTGGATGTGTAATGGAAGTAAAACCTATCGGTGTTTTCCACATGGCGGATGATAAAGGACCGGATGAAAAAGTAATCTGTGTGCCAGTTTCAGATCCAAT
>JAGOJA010000107.1 GCA_017995345.1 Flavobacterium sp. | reverse complement strand
GTAACGGTTGCAATTGCCATTGCAGCATTGGCACAAACCACATTGTTTTGGGCTTCGGTTCCTTTTCCAGAAATGATATTCATAAATATTTGAGCCGAATCCGCTATAGTTGTTCCACCTTCGATTTCGCTTTGCAGCAAAAGCTGAACTCCAAAATCTTCCGGATTTAACATTCCTTCCATTGAATTAGTAATCGTTTTTGTAGCTCCAGTTAAGGAAACCTCGTCATAACCGTCCAGCGAGTGCAATATGGTGAAATTCACCTCAGTATTTTGATACAAATACGCATACATTCGGGCCATTTCTAAATTGAAAACACCAACCAATTGATTTTTAGGAAAGGATGGGTTCACCATTGGGCCTAACATGTTGAAGAACGTTTTTACAGCCAATTCTTTTCTAATAGGTCCTACATTTTTCATCGCAGGGTGAAATAAGGGTGCGTGTAAAATACAAATTCCGGCTTTATCAATACATTTTTCAAGGAAATCAGTGTCATTACTGAGCTTGATTCCCATTTTTTCTATTACATTGCTTGATCCTGAAATAGAGGAAACTCCGTAATTCCCGTGTTTGGCTACTTTTATTCCTGCTCCTGCAGCTACAAAGGAAGCTAAGGTCGAAATGTTGAACGTGTCTTTTCCATCACCACCAGTTCCACACAAATCGATAGTGTTGTAGGCGGATAAATCCACCCGAATACACAGTTCCAATAACGCTTCACGAAAGCCTGCAAGCTCATTAATACTAATGCTTCGCATCATGTAAACGGTAAGAAATGAAGCGATTTGGCTCGTATTATAATTTCCGTTGGAGATATTAACCAATACGTTTTTTGCCTCCTCTTTGGAAAGCATTTCGTGATTGATTAGTCTGTTTAATATGTTTTTCATTTTAAATATGTCTTAAAATTTAAAAGGCGAATGTCTTAAAGTCAAAGTTGATTATCCTGAGTTTTTTTTGACTTTAGGACTAATTTTTTACCCAATTTTCCAATATTTTTTTTCCATTTGGAGTCAACACACTTTCGGGATGAAATTGAACACTGCGAACATCGTATGTTTTGTGACGCAACGACATTATTTGGCCGTTTTCATCAAACGAAGTCGCTTCGAGAGCATCTGGTAAATTAGTATCAACTACCCACGAGTGATACCGTCCTACTTCAAATTCGCTTCCCAAGCCTTCAAATAAAAGTTCATCATCAACAACCGTTTTTACATTGGTGGCCACCCCGTGATATACTTGATCCAAATTAGAAAGTGTTCCTCCATAAACTTCCCCTATCGCTTGCTGTCCTAAACAAACTCCAAAGATGCTTTTTGTAGGTCCATATTTTTGAATTACGGCTTTTAATAATCCTGCTTCATCTGGAATTCCAGGTCCAGGAGAAAGTAATATTTTATCGAAAACTGCAATTTCATCAATGTCAAACTCATCGTTTCTGTACACGGTTACTTCGCAATCTAAATCTTCTAGATAATGCACTAAATTATAAGTGAAACTATCGTAATTATCTATGACTAGTATTTTTTTCATTTTGTCTTTTTTGTTTAAAGTTTAAAGTTTAAAGTTTCAGATGCTGCAAACTGATGCTAAATCACTAAAAACGGACCACTTATTTTTTATATTGTCTCCGCCAAATCCAAAGCGACATTCAACGCCCTCAATTTATTATATACTTCCTGCATTTCACTTTCTTCATCAGAGCTGGCAACAATTCCGGCTCCAGCTTGAGAGTGCAATTGGTGGTTTTTACTTAGAAAAGTCCGAATCATAATGGCGTGATTAAAATTGCCTTCAAAATCCATGAAACCTATAGCACCACCATAAAAATTCCGATTTGTTTTTTCGTAATCCTCAATGAGTTGCATGGCCCTATGTTTTGGTGCGCCACTCAATGTTCCTGCCGGAAAAGTATCGGCTACGACTTGCATGGTAGATGCATTTTCATGCAAATGACCTGTTACTTTTGAAACCAAGTGAATAACGTGCGAAAAAAACTGTACTTCTCTATATTTCTCTACAGCAACATTGTGACCGTTTCTGCTCAAATCATTTCGGGCTAAATCTACCAACATCACGTGCTCACTATTTTCTTTCTTGTCGTCGGATAATTGTTTGGCTAAAACGGCATCTTTCTCGTCATCACCTGTTCTTTTGAAAGTTCCCGCAATAGGATGAATTTCAGCTTTACGGTCTTTGACAATAATTTGAGCTTCGGGAGAAGAGCCAAATATTTTGAAATCGCCATAATCAAAAAAGAATAAATAGGGTGAAGGATTAATGCTTCTGAGTGCTCTGTACACATTAAATTCATCACCCTTAAAACCTTGGGTAAATCGTCGCGACAAAACCAATTGGAACACATCACCTCTAAAACAGTGTTTTTTGGCCAAAGCCACATTGTGTTTGAATTCTTCGTCCGTTAGATTTGAAAATCCTTTTCCTTCTTTGGAAAATTTATAAGAAGCAATATTTCGGGATTGCAATAACTGTTCGATTTCTGAAATGTTGTTTTTTCCATCTAAACTGTGGCAGAAAATATAGGCTTCATTTTTGAAATGATTGATGGCAATTATATTTTGGTACACGGCATAATATACATCAGGAATGGTATTGCTGTTTTCTTTTTTGGTAATAGCTACTTTTTCAAAATACCGAACAGCATCATACGATATATAGCCAAAAAGCCCATTATTGATGAATTTGAAACCGTTTTTCTCGGATTTAAATTGGCTTGAAAACTCTTGAATAACTGCTGGAATATTGGTAGTAGCATCAATCGTAATTTTTTCAAAACTCCCGTCGGGAAATGTTTTGTGAATCGTTTCATTTTCTATTTTTATCGTAGCAATTGGGTTACAACAGATGTACGAAAAACTGTTGTCATTGCCATGATAATCGCTACTTTCCAACAATAAACTATTTGGAAATTTATCGCGGATTTTGAGATATACACTTACAGGAGTAATAGTATCTGCAAGGATTTGTTTGTAATTTGTATGTAGTAAGTATGGTTTCAAAATGTAAATTTTTATAGTTAATGTAAAACGAATAAAGCAAGTATAAAAAAAAGGCCTGTCGTGATGACAAGCCTTTTATATTTATAGTTTTAATAATACTATAGGGAGCTTAGTTCACGACGACTGACGTAAGTTGTTCCACCACCAAGTATTGTTTAAAATTGTTTTCATGTTTTATTTCTTGCAACAAATATATAAAGGTAATTTGGTTTTTCAAATATAATTAAATAAAAAAAAGAGTAGTTTTTTTATTTTTTTGTTAAATAAGCGAATGAGAGTGTATTTAAAAGACAAAACCCCAACAACTGCTTGTTAGGGTTTTAAGATATTTTTTTGAGTGAAATTAGAATTTCAAAGCAACAACTAAATCGAAATCGTCATTAATTGCTTTATCTCCTAAACTGTCAAAGAAACTTCCAGAACCATATTTGATGTCGTATTTCGTTCGGTCAATTTTTACATTAGCTGAAGCAGAATTTGCAGTTGTAGCAAGATCAAAAGTAACAGGTTTAGTGATGCCTTTAATAGTTAAATCTGCAGTTACAGTGTAAATTTTTGAAGTTTTAGCGGCTATTTTTTTGAAAACTAAAGATGCAGTTGCAAATTTATCAGTTCCAAAAAAGTCGTCTGCTTTCAAGTGACCTTCTAGTTTTTCTTTACCTTGACCAGCTTTTAAGTCAGTAACTACGATTGAATTCATGTCTACATTGAATGTACCGCCAACTAATTTTTTTCCTTTGAAAACTAAAGCACCATCTTTGATGTTGATTGTACCTTCATGTTGTCCAGTCACTTTTTTCCCAGTCCAGTTGATAGTACTTTTTGCAGTGTCAACTTTTTTAGTTTGTGCTGTTACTGATAAAGTAGATAAAACTACTACTAATGCTAATGCGATTGATTTGAAATTTTTCATGTGTTTGAATTTGAATTTAGATTAATATTTGAATTAGTAATTATAATGTAATGAATAAGTCTTCGTTTGATTTTCTGACTTTTTTGTAATGTTGAGTTGCATCCTGCTCATGTCTGTAACCCAGAGTTGTAATTAAAGTTGCATTTAGCCCTAATTTATCAAGCCCTAATATTTCATTGACCTGAGCAGGAACAAAGCCTTCCATTGGAGTAGCATCTATCTTAAGCTCTGCCGCTACGTTCAATAGGTTCGCTAAAGCGATATAGGTTTGTTTTGCGGTCCAAATATTTTTTTCTTCAGGAGTAAGAGAAGTGATTTTAGATTTCATGAAGTCACCATAACCCGCTAAAGCTTCAATTGGCGTATTTCTTGTTTGGCTTATGTTTTTAATATATTCATCTATAGCCAAATCATCAAGTTTTGTTCCATTTGCAAAGATAATTAGATGAGAAGCTTCAACAATTTGTGATTGTCCCCATGCCGCGGGTTGAAGATTTGCTCTTAATTCTGGATTTTCAACGATAATAACCTTATATGGCTGTAATCCATAAGAGGAAGAACTCATACGAATGGCTTCTTTTAAAGTATTTAAATCTTCAGTAGTTATTTTTTTGGTTGCATCAAATTTTTTGGTTGCATATCTCCAATTTTGATTTTCTAGGAAAGTACCCATAATGTGTTTTTATTTATTTCTGTATTTCTCTAATAGAAGATTTAATTGATTTATCTCTTCAGCATTTAAATTTTTTGAAAACGACTGTTCGTGTGCAATCACTTTCGGATCTAATTCTTTTAAAACATCCAATCCTTTTTGTGTAATTAACACTTCTATTTTACGTCGGTTTTCAGGACATACTTTTCGAGTGACTAAATCTTTTAACAATAACTTGTCTACTAATCGAGTAGTGTTACTGGTCTTGGCTAACATCCTGTCTTGAATCATTGACATGTTTGCCGGATTTCCTTTTTGACCTCTTAATATTCGGAGTACATTATATTGCTCTCCAGATATTTCATGAGGTTTTAATAGTTCATTAAAGTTTTCTGTAATTATATTTTGTGTATACAAAACATTTAGAATAATTTTTTTTGAATTATCCATTGGTACAGTTGCTTTTATAATCTCTTCAATTTTCATATTTGTATATATGTAATTTGTTGGTACAAATGTAACACATTTTTCATTTGTATATACAAATGTTAATTAATTTTTTGTTAAATTTATTTCTAAACCTATCGGAGCTATACATTTTGAGATTGGTTTTTGAGGAATGATTACCATAAATTAGGCCAAAAAGCTCTTTATCGTAACAATTTTACTTGTAGCAACAATTTTGATTTTTTTTTTAGTAATCAACTATTTGTAAATAGTTGGATGAAAAATAAAATCTAAAATACCTGTTGGTTTTTTGGATTAAAGACTTGATTGTCAGCATTTTTTTTTGCTTAAAAACTTTTTTATTAAATCCCTTCTATTGGTAGTTAAAAAAAAACAGTTATTTTAATTGAATAATAAAGAGAGCTTTGTTTTATAAAATATACTTTGGCACAATTCATGAATATAGCTTTTAAGATAAATTTTAAAAACTATAAAAATGAAAAACATTACCTTAATTTTAGCTTTCATCGGGATGATGACACTACAAAGTTGTGAAGTAACGGAAGTATATGAAACCGTAGATAAAAGTCCTAGAACCGAAGTGTTTGAAGTAACAACTTCATTCAATTCAAACAACAATTATAGTAAATTAGTTGTGTTTGATCCGCCAATTTATTCTAACGATTCGGTTTTAATCTATCACTTATATGATGTTGTAAACGGTCAAGATGTTTGGAAATTAATGCCTCAAACGTATTATTTTAATGATGGTGGAGCATTAGATTATAATTATGATTTTACTAAGTTTAATGCAAAAATATTTCTTTCAGCTAATTTTAATTTGAACACATTAGCAGCTAATTGGACACAAAATCAAACTTTCAGAATTGTAATTATACCAGATGGTTTTGCTAAAACTGTAAATAAAAATAATATCGACTCTGTAATGTCAGCCTTAAGTGTTACTAAAGATGAGATTAAAAAAATTAATTTGTAAATAATATTTTTCGTAAATAAAAAGAGGAAATCGTGAGATTTCCTCTTTTTATTTATGGTATTTTTGGGTGTTATACCATTTCTTTATTGCTCTTCCTAATAGATGCTACAATTCCTGCGATTAGAGAAACTGCTATAAAAGCCAATGATACCCATTCTGGTAATTTAATATAATCATGAAGTAGCATTTTGAGTCCTACAAAACTCAAAATAGCAATAAGACTATATTCCAAATGAGCAAATTTGTCAAGCATGTGGGCAAGAAAGAAATACATAGAGCGCAATCCTAAAATAGCAAAGATATTCGAACTAAAAACTAAAAAAGGATCGCTTGTTATGGCTAAAATTGCAGGAACACTGTCTATCGCAAATACGACATCCATTACTTCAATAACGATAAGTGCTACAAAAAGAGGAGTGGCCGCTGTAATATGTCTTCTTTTTACAAAGAAATGTTCTCTGTCGATGTGATTGGAGATTGGCATGACTTTTTTGAGAGTCTTATAAATGAATGATTTTTTAGGTTCAAATTTTTCTTCTGCACCACTAAATAACATTTTCATGGCAGTATATATTAGAAAGCCTCCAAATACGTAGGTCATCCATGTAAATTTGTTAATAAGCATAACGCCAAAATAGATCATTAATCCTCTAAAGACAATAGCTCCTAGTATTCCCCAAAATAATACTCGGTGTTGGTATTTTTGCGGAATTTTGAAAGCCGAAAAGATAATAGCTATCACAAAAATATTGTCAATACTAAGAGATAATTCGATTAAATAGCCCGTTATGAATTTTAATGAGGCTTCTAGAGGTTTTAAAGAATCTGGATTTTCAATATAATTTGTGGTGTAAAGCCAATAGACTACTCCAGAGAACATAAAAGATAATGTAACCCAAATCCCAGTCCATTTGCCTGCTTCTTTAGAGCTTATAATATGTGGAGTTTTATTAAAAACACCCAAATCAAGGGCTAAAAAAATCAAAACAGCGGTTAAAAAAGAAATCCAGACAATCATAAGTATCGTTTTTAAATTTATGCAAATATACTTTATGAATCTTTACCTTTTATAAATATTTTGGGCTAAAATTATTTGCTTTGTTTTTGCCAAAACAATTTTTTTGATGAAAATAAAAGCATGAAAAAATAGGGCTACTAAAAATTATTATGTTGTTAGTATTAGCTATGTTTTTCTGTGAATTTAATAAAAATTAAATTTTAACCCATAAAAAAGAGAGGGTAAGAGTTGAGAAAGTGTCAAATAAATTATATTTGCATAAAATAATAGGGGTCTAATCAATTAAAACCAATTTTTATGTCAACATTACGTTTCCAAGCTTTGAAAGAAGCCTCGACCAGAGAGCCAGTTAAATTTGAAGAATCGGATAGAAAATCAACTATTTTTGGTTCAAATGTCTTTAATGATAAGGCAATGAAGCAGTATTTAACTTCAGATGGTTTTAAAGGAGTTCAAGATGCTGTCCAGTATGGAACTAAAATAGATAGAAAATTAGCTGATTATATTGCCATGGGTATGAAAGAGTGGGCACTTTCTAAAGGAGTTACTCATTATACGCATTGGTTTCAACCGCTAACAGGTATAACTGCCGAAAAACACGATGCTTTCTTCGAAACTTTTCCTGACGGCAGTGATCCAGTAGAGAAGTTTGGTGGTGCTCAATTAGTGCAGCAAGAGCCAGACGCTTCTAGTTTTCCAAACGGAGGAATCAGAAACACATTTGAAGCCAGAGGATATACGGCATGGGATCCAACCTCCCCAGCCTTTATTTTTGGAACTACTTTGTGCATACCAACCGTTTTTATATCGTACACGGGAGAAGCTTTAGATTTTAAAACACCACTTTTGAGAGCGTTGACCGTGATTGATGAAGCGGCTACTGAAGTGTGTAAATATTTTGATAAAAATGTAAAGAAAGTTACTGCAACCCTAGGATGGGAGCAAGAATATTTCTTGATTGATAGTTCTTTGGCAAATTCTCGTCCAGATCTTATGATGACAGGAAGAACGTTGTTAGGACATACATCTGCAAAAGGACAACAATTGGATGACCATTATTTTGGTTCAATTCCAACACGAGCTTTACTATTTATGAGAGATCTTGAGCAGGAATGTATGCTGTTAGGTATTCCTGTAAAAACCCGTCACAATGAAGTAGCACCAAACCAATTTGAATTGGCACCTATTTTTGAAGAAACGAATTTGGCCGTAGATCACAACTGTTTATTGATGGACGTGATGCAAAAAGTGGCTGAACGTCATAAATTGAAAGTGCTCTTCCATGAAAAACCTTTCAAAGGTGTCAATGGTTCCGGGAAACATAATAATTGGTCATTAGCAACTGATACAGGAGTAAATTTATTAAGTCCAAGCAAAACTCCAATGAGTAATTTGCAGTTTTTGACTTTCTTTATCAACACCATCAAAGCTGTAAATGATAATGAGTCATTATTAAGAGCAGCTATTGCTTCTGCAAGCAATGACCATAGGTTAGGAGCTAATGAAGCACCACCTGCAATTATATCCGTTTTTATTGGTGGGCAATTGACTAAAGTTTTGGAGGAATTAGAGGGCGTAACTGCTGGTAAGTTATCTCCAGAAGAAAAAACCGACTTGAAACTAAATGTAGTAGGAAAAATTCCAGACGTTCTTTTGGATAATACAGATAGAAATAGAACGTCACCATTTGCTTTTACAGGAAATAAATTTGAGTTTAGAGCGGTAGGTTCTACAGCAAACTGTTCTAATTCAATGACGACTTTGAATGCTATTGTTGCTAAACAATTAAGAGACTTTAAAGTTGAGGTAGATGCTTTGATTGATTCTAAAGACATGAAGAAAGACGATGCTATTTTCAATGTATTAAGAGAGTATATTAAACATTCTAAAAAAATCCTTTTTGAAGGAGATGGATATAGTGAAGAATGGGAAATTGAAGCCAAAAAAAGAGGCTTGAGTAATTTTAAAACAACTCCTGAAGCATTGAAAGCTAGAGTTTCAAAACAATCATTAGATTTGTTTTCGGAATTAAGTATCATGAATCATGTTGAAGTTGAAGCACGTTATGAAATCGAATTAGAGGAGTATACGAAGAAAATTCAAATAGAAAGTAGAGTTTTAGGCGACATTTCAAAAAATCACGTTATTCCTACTGCAATTCGTTATCAAAACACTTTGATTACTAATGTAAAAGGACTTAAAGATATTTTTGGTGATGAATTTGAAAGTATTGGTAAGGAACAAATTATACTTATAAAAGTAATTTCTAAACATATTGAAGGTATCAATGCGAAAGTAAAAGAAATGACCGATGCTAGAAAAAAAGCTAATGCATTGACGGATGCTCAAGAAAAGGCAGAAGCTTATTGTGATAAGGTAAAACCATATTTTGAAATCATTAGAAACCACTGTGATAAATTAGAGCTATTGGTTGACAATGAATTGTGGACTTTAACTAAGTATAGAGAATTGTTGTTTACAAAGTAATTTTCTGATAAAATTTTTCAAAAAAAAGAGGCTTAATTGTCTCTTTTTCTTGTTAATATAAAAAGCAGTATCTTTAGTAGTTTCTTTCCTACTGCGTGAAAACTTTATTTTGCTCTTTGTCTATTTAGTTCTACACTTCATCGAAAAAACAACTAAACGATTAAAAA
>JAGOJA010000106.1 GCA_017995345.1 Flavobacterium sp. | reverse complement strand
CTAACTGTTAATTAACTAATTGTAAACAAGAATTGTAGTATTCATAGGTTCAAAACAACTGCTTTTAACTTCCTATTTTGTTTTTAAGACTACTCCATCCACCACCATTATACACATTTGTATAGCCCTTTGATTTCAAAATGCTTTTAGCCGATGCACTTCGCATTCCTGAGGCACAGCAGGTGATTATAGTTTTGTTTTTGTCTTTTAGTTTGGCCAAATTGTTACTTAATGCATCTACTGAGACATTAATCGAGCCTTTGATGTGTCCGCCTGAATATTCCCCTTTACTACGTACATCTAGGATAATTGCGCCTTGTTTTACTAAATCGGCATAATCTACTGATGGACCAAAACCCAATAATTTTTTTATCGTATTGATCATTTTATTTAACTTGTTTGCGATTGATAATAATTTACATCTAGCCAAGAACCAGCATTATAACAGTCAATGCCTTTTTGTGAAAGATAGTGTTGGGCTTGTCCGCTTCTGTTTCCTGATGCACAACAAAGAATTAATGGTGCTCTGAGATTCATTAGTTCTTCCATTCTTTCCATTAATTCTCCTAAAGGTATATTAATAGAATCCGCAACATGACCTCCCATGAATTCCTCGTGTGTTCGCACGTCTACGATAGTACACGCTTTTTCTTTAATTAAGTTTTCTATTTTCATTTCGAATACGTTTTTTTATGACAACATTAAATGTATGTTTGTTTCTGTTGCACAAAAGTAATACAAGTTGCATTGCTGTTTAGTAACATTTGTTACACAATGACATGTTTTTACATTTTTATTTATTCGAATGTGTTTTGAAAACGTACTGTATTTTTTAAATAAAAACACGTCTCTTTTTTAAGTGGCGGATTCAAGTTATAAAGGCAACAAAACCTATAATTGGATACAAACTGGTTATACCCGTTTTGTAGCTGTTCTAAAAAGCGTTCAATCTAAAGTGACCCCAATACGCTTAAATAAACAAAACGGTAAACATACGGTGCGAGCAGTATGTTTACCGTTTTTTGAGTTTAGACTGTGTAAAATGGTTGTCTTAGGCTTTTCTTTTCAAAGCCGCATCTATTGAAAAGGTGCCGCTTCCTAATAAAAACAAGGCGCAATAGGATAGTAAATATAGTAATGCGGGCTCCATAGTTCCCAGCGCATCATTAATATGAACAACAAACACCGCAACTGCCATTGTAATAATAAGCGGAATCAATGCCAATCTGGTCCACAGTCCTAATACAATTAGTACAGAACATACCACCTCGGAAAAAACAGCCAAAGTCAATGATGCTGGAACGCCAATCCCAATTGGATCACCAAACTCCATGTTGCCATTCATTAATTTCATCATTTTTGGAATTCCATGACTCAGCATTAATAAACCAAAAGTAAGTCGTAAAATAAGCGAAGCCCAATCAGTTGCTGAAGCAGACCAAGAAGTTGGGGATAATAATTTTTGAATCATAATTTTATTTTTAGTGTAGTGTTCTTACAAACATAACAAATTTTGTGTAATTTTTTTTGGGAATGTTTTTTTCAACTGTATAATGTTTTGTCTTTAGGCTTTTGTTATTTGAGGATGAGCATTGCAATCGTTCTTATTTACAGAGAATCGTTAGCACATTTTGTAAACTGTACCCATGTCAATAGGCAACTAAAATAAATCTAATTTAAGAACTTCTAATTTGTTTTCTAATACCTCATAATTATTACCAGAACTTCAATACACTCAATTTGATTTATTCGTGTAAAAATAGCTATCCAACCCATTGTAGTTATACTATCATCATATTCGGTTGTTGTGGTTTTATACTTTATAGCCATTTTTTGTATTGTTCGCTCACTAGTGTGGGCACAGTTTGCAAAACTGCTAACGATTTTGGGATATCGGCACGATTGAGGCAACTGCTGTTATGCCAAAAGATGACGGAAAACACGCAAAAACCATCTTGATTTTACCCCACAAAAAAAGAGGACACTAAATCCTCTTGAAATTTACACAAACAACTTAACGATAACTCCATACCTGTTGACGGCATGCAATCGGTTCCGTTCAACACGGGATTCATTGTTCGTCTTTCAGACGCAACAAAACCTTACCTGTTATAGCCAGTGGTTCTTGTCATTCTTCGTTTGTCGGTATATGTTTTTCTTTGCAATAATTTTCAACTTCTGTGTCGTTTGCAAAGTAGTCGTCGCAAAATTCGTCTAATTCTTTTTCCGCTCCTGAGACATATTTTTCACTTGCTGTCATAAGTTTTTCTGTCTGTTCGATAAATTTTTCAAACTCTTTATTCATCTTACAAAGTTTGTCAATTGTCTTAAAGTCCAAGTCCCGAAATATAGAAGGATAAAGCACTTTACTTTGGTATGGATTTGCATTTAGTTCGATAATTCCAATTCCAAAAGATTGATTAAGTCTTGCCATTTCTTCGTTCAAACTGTCACTAAATTCAAACGCAACTAAATAACCATAATTCGCCCAACTTGAATTTGAAACGGCTTGAAAAAATGCTTTTTTCAGTTCGCTGTCGCTGTTAATCTCTCTTTTCAGTTCGTATGAACTTATTTTGAAAGTGTCAACACGATTTATAGACTTTAAAAAATTCTGACTTGCTTTTGTCTGCAAGTTCAAGAACTTAATTCCGACCATATCTGGATGCGTCCAAATTTGGTTGTTGTCTTTGCCGTTTGATTGTTCGTGAAAAATTGTCTTTGAATACGTGTCAGTGTTTTTTAGATAACTGCTCAAAAGTTTGTGTAAATCTCGTTCTTCGTAAGTCTTTGATTTATTTATTTTAATTGGTTTTACGATTTGAGTTTCCGTGTCGCCACTCAAAATTTCAATTCGAATATTTTGTTCGTTTTTTGTCAAGTAGTAAGAATAAGTTCCACCATCTTGTTTTATACGTTTAACTCTAGTGTCGCCATTACGAATAAAGTCGCCTAAAACTGCTGAAATTGTCGAGCCAGGAGTTTTTCCACTGCCAAAGTCATAATAGTTTTTTTCGTTTATGTGATTAAGCACCGCCAAATAATTGGTAATGTCATTAATGTCTTCTAAACTTTTTAAAACGGCTTCTTTTAATGTCATTGTCTGTTTGTTTTTCTGTTACGGTTCGGTCGCCCTACCATTGGCTATAACTTATATCTAGGCGAAAACAAACCTTCGTATTACACCTCAATTTGGTTAGATTGGCGAAGGTTTGTTTCGCTTTATCAGTTTTCAAATATATTCAAATTTTCTTACAAATTTTAAAAAAGGTTTTTATTTGCCGGAGTTTTTTTGAATTTTCATAAAGATTATTTTAGTGGTGAGTAGCACTTGTTTGCGTGAGGGATAGTAGTGAAAATCCTTTTATGAAGCACAGCGGAATAAAAGATTGTAACGTATAGCCCGACCTTTTTAGGGCACGCCCAAATGATTTGTCAAATACCCATTACATTTTGGTTGTCAGGATACTGCTTTTTCATTTCATAGGCAGCAAATATTTTTTTGATGTGGGTTTCAAATTAACCTATCTTTGCCAGCCGAACAATCGGGAGCAATGTGTTACTATGAAATGCGCCATGATACCTTTTTCTGGTAAAACAGATTCTATTGGCACATTGCATTTGACCGAAAAAATAATAAAAATACCAAATGAAGTTTGATTTATTAAAAAAAGACCCGCAGTCCAAAGCCAGAGCGGGAACCATTACTACTGATCACGGTGTGATTGAAACACCCATTTTTATGCCCGTAGGCACCGTAGCCTCAGTCAAAGGAGTGCATCAACGAGAATTGAAAGATGATATAAACCCAGATATTATTTTGGGAAATACCTACCATTTATACTTGCGACCACAAACTGAAATTCTCGAAAAAGCGGGTGGTTTGCATAAATTCATGAACTGGGACCGCAATATTTTGACGGATTCTGGTGGTTACCAAGTGTATTCCCTTTCGGCCAATCGAAAAATTAAGGAAGAAGGGGTGAAATTCAAATCGCATATTGACGGTTCGTACCACATTTTTACGCCAGAGAATGTAATGGAAATTCAACGTACCATTGGCGCCGATATTATCATGGCTTTTGATGAATGTACGCCGTATCCTTGTGATTATAACTATGCCAAACGTTCGATGAAAATGACGCACCGCTGGTTAGACCGTTGCGTGAATCACTTAGATAAAGTGCCTGTGAAATACGGGTACGATCAAGCTTTTTTCCCTATTGTACAAGGAAGTTGTTATAAAGATTTGCGTCAGCAATCAGCGGAATATATTGCCAATTCAAACCAAGTAGGAAACGCCATTGGTGGACTTTCTGTAGGCGAACCTGCGGAGGAAATGTATGCCATGACGGAAATAGTTTGTGAAATTTTACCCGAAGACAAACCGCGTTACCTAATGGGTGTGGGAACTCCGATTAATATTCTAGAAAACATCGCCCTTGGAATCGATATGTTTGACTGTGTGATGCCTACACGTAACGCCAGAAACGGAATGTTGTTTACGGCTAATGGCACCATCAACATCAAGAACAAAAAATGGGAAGCTGACTTTTCGCCTATTGACGAAATGGGAATCACCTTTGTTGATACTGAATATACTAAAGCGTATTTGCGTCACCTTTTTGCTGCCAATGAATATTTAGGGAAACAAATTGCTACGATACACAATCTAGGTTTTTATATGTGGTTGGTTCGTGAAGCCAGAAAACATATCTTAGCAGGTGATTTCAAACCTTGGAAAGAAATGATGGTGAAGAATATGAACCAAAGATTATAAAAAAATGTTTAAAGTTTTTTAGTTTAAGGTTTAAAACTCCTTGTGAATTAAAAACTTTTTTGAACCTTACACATTTAAACTTTAAACCTTAAACTTTTTTAAATGCTTACCATAATAGACAAATACATCCTAAAAAGATATTTAGCCACATTTACGGTGATGCTATTGTTGTTTATTCCCATAGGAATTGTTGTTGACGTATCAGAGAAGATTAATAAAATGCTGGAAAATAAAGTTCCATTTGCCGAAATCGCGCTCTATTACTACAACTTTACCGTTTATTTTGCAAATTCTCTTTTTCCGATATTTTTATTTTTGTCAGTGATTTGGTTTACTTCAAAACTGGCGAATGACACTGAAATAATCGCTATTTTGAGTTCGGGAATTTCGTTTACTCGTTTCTTGAGACCTTATATTATTGGTGCTTCAATAGTCTCGGTTTTTGTATTGTTGATGGGATTTTTTGTGGTTCCTGCAGCCAGTGAAGGATTCAACAATTTTAGATATACCTATTTAAAGGGTGATGGAAAAGAAGTCATGCGAGGGAACACTACGGATGTGTACCGCCAAATTAGTGATGATGAATTCATTTATGTAAACAGTTTTAATACTGAGTCTAAAACGGCTTTCAATTTTTCATTAGAGAAATTTAAAGACGAGAAACTTGTCCATAAAATCACGGCTAGCAGAATAAAATGGAATCCTAAGCAAAAGAATTATACGTTGTATGATTATACGAAAAGAACAGTAGGTGAACTAGACGATAAAATTGAAAAACTACCTCAGAAAGATGTTGTTTTTACTTTTGATTTGGAGGATTTAACACCTGTAATTTACATCGCAGAAACCTTAAGTTTAGGAAAATTGAATGCCTTCATTGCTAAAGAAAAAGAACGAGGCTCCTCCAATATCAATATCTATTTAGTGGTTTTGTATAAAAAATACAGCGTTCCAGTGTCCGCATTTATTCTGACTATTATTGCGGTTTCAGTTTCGTCCATGAAGCGACGAGGCGGTATGGGGACCAATTTAGCCATAGGAATTGCACTGGCATTTGCCTTTGTATTCTTTGATAAAATTTTTGGTGTTCTTGCCGAAAAATCTAGTATTCCACCCCTATTAGCCGTTTGGTTGCCTAATATTGCTTTTGGCTTTTTAGCTGTTTATTTACTACGAAATGCAAAACGATAATTTAAAAAGTTATTTAAACCTCCATTTGATTGTTTTTATTTGGGGTTTTACCGCCATTTTAGGCGCATTGATTACCATAAAAGCCGATGCTTTGGTTTGGTATCGCATGTTTTTTGCTGGAATATTTCTAGCTATTTTTCTAGTATTCAAAAAAAAATCGTTTCGAATTCCTTTGAAATCCTTCCTCAAATTGATTTTTGTCGGATTATTGATTGCCTTGCATTGGATCTTTTTTTTCAAAGCAATTCATGTCTCTAATGTATCTATTACACTGTCTATTTTCTCGTTAGGTGCTTTTTTTGCAGCACTGTTAGAGCCGCTTTTTTTTGGTCGAAAAGTATTGTGGTACGAAGTCTTCCTTGGACTGATTATCATCGCTGGTCTGGCACTAATTATGAAGGTTGAAATAAATTATCTCGAAGGAATGTTATACGCCTTGGCATCGATTATCCTTGGTGTATTGTTTACCTTAATGAACGGAAAACTGATAGCGAATCACGATCCTTCGGTAATCTCGTTTTATGAATTTTTAGCAGGTGTTGTCTTTATCTCTATTTATTTTTTATTTAAAGGGAAATTCACAACCGACTTCTTTATATTAACGACAAACAATTGGATATTAATTCTGATTCTAGCCTCGATCTGTACCGCTTACGCCTTTACGGCCTCGGTAAAAATAATGCAAAAACTAACACCATATACCGTAATGTTGACTACTAATCTGGAACCCGTTTATGGAATTGTATTGGCTTATTTCATCCTTGGCGGAAAAGAGAAAATGAGTTTTGAATTTTACATTGGTGCGCTTATAATAGTAATCACAGTAATTCTAAATGGTGTAATTAAACACTATCAAAAGACAAAACAGAATAAGAATCTTCTGCTTTAATGAAGTAAAATTTTATACAAAATACAATATTTACCTTTTCGAACGATTAAAATTTTATATTTGCAGTTCGAAATAAAAACAAAAACGCAAAAATCCTATGGAATATTTAGATTTTGAGCTTCCAATAAAAGAACTTGTAGAACAGCTAGACAAGTGTGTAGTTATCGGACAGGAATCAGATGTTGATGTAACCAATACTTGCAAGCAAATCAACAAAAAACTAGAAGAGACCAAAAGAAGTATATATAAAAACTTGACGGCTTGGCAACGTGTTCAGCTTTCAAGGCATCCTAATCGTCCGTATACAATGGATCACGTTCGCGCTTTGTGTGGCGATACTTTCTTGGAACTTTTTGGGGACCGAGGTTTTAAAGATGACAAAGCCATGATTGGTGGTTTAGGAAAAATTGACGGACAATCATTTATGATTGTGGGTCAACAAAAAGGGTTTAACACTAAGACACGTCAGTTCCGTAATTTTGGAATGGCAAATCCTGAAGGATACAGAAAAGCGTTGCGACTGATGAAAATGGCTGAGAAATTTGGCATTCCAGTTTTGACTTTAGTTGATACTCCGGGAGCTTATCCAGGATTAGAAGCCGAAGAACGCGGACAAGGGGAAGCTATTGCCAGAAATATCTTTGAAATGATTCGTCTAAAAGTGCCTATTATCACCGTAATTGTTGGCGAAGGAGCTTCGGGTGGCGCATTAGGAATAGGTGTTGGAGACAGAGTGTATATGATGGAAAACACTTGGTATTCTGTTATTTCTCCAGAATCATGCTCTTCTATTTTATGGAAAAGTTGGGAGTACAAAGAACAAGCTGCTGAAGCCTTAAAATTGACTTCGACTGACATGAAAAAACAAAAATTAGTAGATGACATTATTCCAGAACCTCTAGGAGGAGCGCACTACGATAGAGAAACTGCTTTTAAAACTGTAGAGCAATATATCATGAAGGGATTTAATGAATTGAAAGACTTATCAACAGATGAATTAATTGCCCAAAGAATGGACAAATACAGTAAGATGGGCGAATATAAGGAGTAAAATCTTATAAATTTAATATTTAATCCGAAGCCTTACCGTTTCGGATTTTTTTTGGGTTATAAACAAAAAATAGTTAGTTACGAACAATTATTAGTGACAACTCAAAGACGATCTCTTTTTAATTTTAGTTACTTTCGCTCTATGGAAAACTTTAGAAATATTAATCCTGCAAAGGCTGATAAAACTACTATAATAAGCCTTGAAAAAGGAAAATTGCAACCGCAGGTTCTCGATTTAGAAGAGGCTGTGTTGGGTGCTATGATGATTGATAAAAAAGGAGTTGATGATGTAATTGACATTTTACAACCCGATGCTTTTTATAAAGAAGCACACAAACATATTTTTGAGGCTATCGTTCAGCTTTTTACCGAAACGCAGCCTATTGACTTATTAACCGTTTCGGCCCAACTGAAGAAAAATGCAAAATTAGATTTAGCAGGCGGTGATTTATACTTAATTCAGCTTACGCAAAAGATATCGTCGTCGGCACACATTGAATTTCACTCTAGAATTATTCTTCAAAAATTTATTCAACGCAGTTTGATTCGGATTTCGACGGAAATAATTGAAGATTCTTATGATGAAACCACCGATGTTTTTGATTTACTAGACAGAGCCGAATCTAAATTATATGAAGTTACCCAAGGAAACATTAAACGAAGTTCAGAAACGGCGCAGAGTTTAGTCTTACAAGCAAAAAAGAGAATCGAGGAAATTGCTGGTCAAGAAGGATTGAGTGGTGTTGCCACTGGTTTTGATAAATTAGACAAGATTACTTCCGGTTGGCAGCCAAGTGATTTAATTATTATAGCGGCAAGACCTGCAATGGGTAAAACTGCATTTGTATTGTCTATGGCCAGAAATATGGCAATTGATTTTGGAATGCCCGTAGCCTTATTTTCTCTGGAGATGGCATCAGTACAATTAATCACCCGTTTGATTTCATCGGAAACAGGTTTATCATCGGAGAAATTGCGTACTGGAAAACTGGAAAAACACGAATGGGAACAATTGAGTACCAAAGTTAAAAATTTAGAAAAAGCGCCATTATATATTGATGACACGCCTTCCTTATCGATTTTTGATTTAAGAGCAAAAGCCAGACGGTTGGTTTCGCAACATGGCATCCGAATTATCATTGTTGATTACTTGCAATTGATGACCGCTGGTGGGAACGGAAAAGGCGGAGGAAATAGAGAGCAGGAAATTTCAACCATTTCTCGAAACTTAAAGGCATTAGCCAAAGAATTGAACGTTCCTGTAATTGCACTTTCGCAATTATCGCGTGCAGTAGAAACCCGTGGATCCAGCAAAAGACCATTATTATCTGATTTACGTGAATCGGGAGCGATTGAGCAAGATGCGGATATTGTATCTTTTTTATATCGTCCTGAATATTATAAAATTGACGAATGGGATGATGATGAGGCCTCGCCTACTGCGGGTCAGGCAGAAATAATGATTGCCAAACACCGTAATGGTAGTATTGAAAACGTTCGATTGAAATTTATTGGACATCTAGGGAAATTTGATAATTTAGAAGATTACAGCGGCGGATATGATGATTTACCATCTAGTATGAATCAGGATGACAATCCTTTTATTACTAAAAATCTACCATCAGCCAATGACGCTTTTGGAAGTAATTTTAATGACCCAGATGATGACAGTGACGTTCCTTTTTAGAAACGCCTAAACTAAAATAGGTAGAATTAGCAGTTTTATAAAATAATGATAACACACTCTTCTTAAGGACAGCTACCTTTATAAAGGCATCTTGTTTTGTAACTTTTCCAA
>JAGOJA010000105.1 GCA_017995345.1 Flavobacterium sp. | reverse complement strand
AGTTTGCAAAACTGCGCTAACGATTGTGGGATATCGGTGCGATCGGGTAAATTTTGAAAAAAGTTAACCACGAATTTCTGCAAATTAATCCGTGAAATTCGTGGCTAAAACATCCTGTTCAATATTTGTTTTCAAACAGTAACATTATAAAGAAATCACTTTTGGTGTGCTCATTTTATTTCCCTTGGACCAAATCATAATTCACCATCCAATTCACACCAAATTTGTCAATGAATGTACCAAAATAAGCATTCCAAAAAGTGTTTTCCATAGGCATTAGTATTTTTCCACCAGCTGAAAGCGCATTGAATAATTTGTCTGCTTCTTCTTTAGTTTCGGCATTGATGGAAAGCGAAAAGTTATTTCCATAAACAGTTTTAGCTCCAAAGGATTCGAAACTATCGCTTCCCATGATAGCCGTTTCTTTACTAATGGGTAGGGAAACGTGCATTATTTTTTCTGCTTCCGCAGGCGGACAGGTCTTGCCGTCCGTCATTGGCATGTCTTTGAATCTTCCAAAATAGGAGAATTCGCCACCAAAAATTGATTTATAAAATAAGAATGCTTCTTCGCAAACTCCATTAAACGTAATGTAAGTGTTTACTGTTGCCATGATAGTTATTTTTTTAAATGGATAATCAATTAATTGTTATAATTCAAAGGGAATAATCATACCTTATATTTATGTTCTAATTAGGTCCATTAAAACCAGATTGTTATTTCGTCAAATACTTTTTGTACCAGTCAATGGCTAAATCAGCCACTTCTAGTAGTTTTCCAGGTTCTTCAAAGAGATGTGTTGCCCCTTCGACAATTTTCATGTCTTTTACGGATTCTAATTTGTCATAGGCCATTTTATTCATGGGAATTACAGGAGTGTCAAGACCGCCCACGATGAGTAAAGTGGGAGCAGTTACTAGTGGTAGTTCTGTAAGGGTTAAGTCAGGACGGCCTCCACGCGACACCACTGCTTTTATGGCTTCTCTAAAATGAGCTGCCGCTCGTAATGCTGATGCTGCTCCGGTACTGGCGCCAAAGTAACCTACTAATAAGCTTTTTGTGTCCTCATGCTCCATAAGCCATTGTGTGGTTTCGATCAACCTATTGGCTAATAAATCAATGTTGAACCGGTTCTCATTAATATGGTCTTCTTCTTCCGTTAACAAGTCGAACATAAAAGTGGCTATATTTTGCTTTTGTATCAACTCTGCCACCATTCTGTTCCGAGGACTAAATCTACTGCTACCGCTTCCGTGCGAAAAAACAACTATTCCAGTTGCTTTTTCAGGAATCACTAGATCTCCTTTCAAGGTTATACCGGATAATGGAATATCCAAATCAAATTTTTTCATAATCAATGTATTTAAAAATGAATACTTGTAGATTAAAATCTTATTCAATAGGGTTTGTAACATTCAATAACCGAATCACTTCGTCATCTTCTACTTGATTGAAATTTTCGTAAAATCCACCTACGCCTGTAAAATATTTTGAAGCAATTAGATAGACAAACTCGTCCGCATTTTCTTCAAAAATGGGTACTGTATCATAAGGTATTACAGGAACAGCAACAATAATTTTTGCTGGGTTTCTTTTGCGCAACATTTTAATACTGGCCAATAAGGTGTTTCCTGTTGCTATGCCATCATCTACTAAAATTATGTTTTTTCCTTTTATACCCAGCGGTTGTCTATTGCTCCTATAGAAATTGTATTTATCCCTCATTATTTGCTGTAGTCGGATAATCTCATCTTGAATGTATTTTTGTGAAACGTTAGGATGTTCATCAATAGTTATAGAATCCGCAGAAACGGCACCAATCGCAAATTCCTTGTTAGTAGGGTGTCCTATCTTTTTTGCGAGAACAATATCTAAAGGAAGATGTAATTTTTCAGCAATTACATATCCCACTGGCACTCCGCCTCTTGGAACAGCGAGAATTATTGAATTGCTATTCTGATATTTTTCTAATTTTTCAGAAAGCAATAAACCAGCTTGGACTCTGTCTTTCAATACCGTGTTATACATAAAAATATATTTTTTAAGTTTTTAAAAATAAAAGCTTTACAAATATACTGATTTACAGATGTATAGGTTATATTTGTATTGTTTTCTAACAAATTTTTCACATACTAAAATTTGAGTTAGACAATACTAATTCTTAAGCATTATTTTAGGACATCAATTTTATAACAGCATCTTTTTTATTTCGGAATCTAAAAGGTTAAAATATAAAATTAAGCGATTTCATCGATAACCACTTCAATATTACGGTCGCTATTTCTTTTTCAAAAATCATTCGATTTTTATTTTATAATATTTAAAAATAAATAATATAAATAATTGATTTTCAGTTGTTTGTATTGTTTTTTTTATTAAATTTATGTTATCAATTTAATAAATCAAATCATGAAAAAACTGTACTTTATCAAGCTGAATACAATTACCAAAATTATTTGGTTGATTGTACTAATTACTTCCTATTCCGCAACTGCACAAACTTTTACGGACAGTAATTTGCCGATTGTCATTATCACGACTGATAATGATCCTAACACAAATTTGCCACTCGAAATTCTGGATGATCCAAAAATTTTGGCGACGATGAAGATTATCAAGCGACCTGACGGAAGTAGGAATTATGTTACTGATCAAAATACCGCTTCGTTTTTAAATTACAACGGTAGGATTGGTATCGAAATTAGAGGTTCTTCCACACAAACATTACCAAAAAAACAGTATAGTTTAACCACTTTAAAAGCAGATAACATCTCTAATAATAACGTAAGTGTTTTTGGAATGCCAAGTGAGAACGACTGGATTTTGAACGGATTGGGTTTTGATCCATCGTTAATTAGAGATTATATGGCGTATTACATGTCTAGAGAATTGGGGAATTATGCCTCTAAAAGAGAATTCTGCGAGGTAGTGATTAATGGTAATTACAAAGGTTTGTATGTTTTTCAGGAAAAAATTAAATCCAATGAGAATCGTGTTAATGTTTTAAAGATTGAAGCTACAGATAATACTTTGCCTAATATTACAGGCGGATATATTACAAAAGCTGATAAAACCACTGGTGGCGATCCTGTAGCGTTCTGGATGGACGAAACTAAATTTGTACATGATTTGCCAAAACCTGAGAATGCCACTCCGGAACAAACGCAATATATTGAAGCAGAATTCAACCGAATGCAAGATCATGCGTACGATGATGATTTGATAGATGGGTATCGAACTATTATTGATGTGCCTTCTTTTGTTGATTTTATGTTAGTCAATGAGTTGTGTTCTAATGCAGATGTGTATCAATCCAGCACTTTTTTTCACAAAGATCGCGGTGGAAAATTGCGAGCAGGACCAGTTTGGGATTTTAATCAAAGTTTTGGAAGTACATTTACCAACAGCAGCCATGTAGACCAATGGCAATTTAACAACGGAAATAGAATTGGCCCACCATTCTGGAGTTATTTATTTGATAATAGTGATTTTAGATGTGTTCTCGCCAAACGTTGGAATGAGGTAAAAGCGCTTGGTAAGCCATTAAATAAAGATGTCTTGATTGCTTATTTAGATAATGCCTTGAGTTATATCAGTGAAGCTATTCCGCGTGAGAGTCAAAGATGGGGGGCTATTAACGATCATGCTACTGATGTAAACCGTGTTAGAAATTTTATTGTTAACAGAACCACTTGGATCAATAATAATATAGGATCATTTGCTAATTGTGCAAATGTTTTATTACCGCCTTTAGTTATTACAAAAATTAATTATAATCCAAAAACATCAACTGGTTTTCCGGTGAGTAATGATTTAGAATTTGTGGCGCTTCAAAACATAAGTGATAGATCCGTAAATCTTTCTGGGGTTTACTTCAGACAATTAGGGCTGACGTTTCAATTCCCTTACAATTCTCATCTATTGGAGCAAACGAAACGATTTATTTAGCAAGTAACAGCGCAACTTTTCAAAGCAAATATGGACAAGTGGCTTTTGGACAATTTTTTAGAAATTTGTCTAACAAATCTCAAAAAATTGTACTGGCCGATGCGGATGGGGATATCATTGATTCTGTCGAATATTTTGATTCCGCACCTTGACCTACATCACCAGATGGTGGCGGTACTTATCTAAAATTAATAAGCACTTCCTTAGACAATAATTTAGCTTCAAGTTGGGAGGCTTCAACTGATGACACTTTGTCTACTGATTCTTTTTTAGCCTCATCATCACTGTCCATTTATCCTAATCCAGTGACAAACGTGTTAACTATTAGTGCAAGTACGCCAATCAGTGGAGTTAAAATATTTAATATTCTAGGCGCTTTAGTACATGAAGTTAAAACAGATTCACAAAATATAAATATGGATATGAGTGCCTATTCTAGTGGTATTTATTTTATAAAGATTTATAATGAAGAAGGTTTTACTAGCAGAAAAATCATAAAAAAATAGTTCAGAATACTAAAGTTAATCATTACCGAGAACAGATAAGTAAAAGTGTATACTAGTACTTATCTGTTTTTTTATGTTTGTAAATTTAACTCATATTGAATGTCAGAACGCATTTTAATAAAGATTGCATATTTTTCAGAATCTAACAATTGGTTATCGTTTTCAGCAGAATCCTCTTTAAGAGTATCTTGAATAATTTTTTAGATTAAAAAAGTTTCAGGGCCATCATAAGAGTTTATAAGTAATTTTATTTTACATTTGTTTATTAAATTTAGATAAATGATAAACAATATAAAAAGTATGTTTAGTATAAAAGACCTTGAAAATCTTTCAGGAATCAAAGCACATACGATACGAATCTGGGAAAAAAGATACGATATTTTGCAGCCGATGCGTACAGATACTAATATCCGATTATATGATTTGGCTAGTTTACAAAAGTTGTTAAATATCACCTTATTACATGATTATGGCTATAAAATTTCTAAAATAGCTACTTATCCTCAAGAAAAAATACCGTCTTTAGTACGAGAAATAATTTCGAGCAAAACGGCCAAAAGTCACGCAATTAGTGAGTTCAAAATGGCGATGATGAACTTTGACCAAGAGTTGTTTTTTAATACTTATAATTGGTTAATTGCGGAAAAATCATTCAAGGAAGTTTTTCATCAAGTTTTTATCCCGCTATTGGATGAACTAGGATTGCTATGGCAATCCGATACAATTACTCCAGCTCACGAACATTTTATCAGCTACTTAATCAAACAAAAAGTACTTGTAAATACAGAGAAACTGCAAGTGTTGAAACCAACTAAGACCGATAAAATTTTTGTGCTGTCGCTTCCTATGAATGAAATTCATGAGTTGGGCTTAATGTATCTTAATTATGAAATCCTTTTACAAGGGTACAAAACTGTTTTCTTGGGGGAAAGTATGCCTATTAATAATTTAAAAGATCTAAAAAAACATTTTAATTCTATTGTTTTCATCTCGTACATGACTGTACAGCCCGAAAGAGACATGCTAGACAGTTACATTCAAAAAATGTCTGTAGAGTTGTTAGATGATACTACTGAGGTATGGTTTATTGGCAGGTTGGTTGAGTTTATCAAAAAAGAAGGGCTTTCGGACAGAATTACTATTTTCAGTTCAATTACCGAATTAGTAGATCAAATTTAGTTTTTTGTTTAATCTTTTCGTATATTTGCTAAACAAATGAAACAAATAAAAAAAATTACAATAATTGGATCTGGATTTTCTGCATTGGCAGCATCTTGTTATTTGGCACAAAGCGGTCATGATGTTACGGTGTTTGAAAAAAATCCTACAGTTGGCGGTAGAGCACGACAATTGAAAATAGATGGTTTTACTTTTGACATGGGGCCAAGTTGGTATTGGATGCCCGATGTGTTTGAACGTTTTTTTGCTGATTTTGGTAAAAAAACCTCCGATTATTATGAGCTAATAAAGCTATCCCCCGCATATAGAGTGTATTACGGAATCGATGATTTCATCACTATTGCAGATAATTTAGAGGATATACTTAAGTCTTTTGAAGCAATTGAAAAGGGAAGTGGCGCATTATTAAAGAAATTCATGACGAAAGCCAAAAGCAATTATGATATTGCTATCAAAGATTTAGTGTATCGTCCAGGGGTTTCTCCGTTAGAACTCATAACACCTCAAACGGCAATGAAAGTGGGTCAGTTTTTTAGTAACATCAGTAAAGATGTACGTAAGAAATTCAATAACGAGCGATTAATTCAAATTCTGGAATTTCCAGTTTTGTTTCTCGGAGCAAAACCATCAGATACACCATCGTTTTATAGTTTTATGAATTATGCCGATTTTGGTCTTGGAACTTGGCACCCAAAAACAGGAATGTTTGATGTAGTGCGTGCCATGGAAAGTTTAGCTTTGGAATTAGGAGTGAAATTCCAAACAAATGCTACTATCGAAAAGATAATTGTAGAAAATAAAACGGCGAAAGCATTATTGGTTAATGGTGAAATGATTGTTTCAGATTTGATATTAAGCGGCGCAGATTACCATCATACCGAAACATTACTAGATCAGGAACATCGAGCGTATTCTGAAAAATATTGGGACAGCCGAGTTTTTGCACCGTCGTCATTATTGTTCTATGTTGGTTTCAATAAAAAAATCAAAAACATTTCGCATCATGCGTTGTTTTTTGATGTTGATTTTTATCAGCATGCCAAGGATATTTATGATGAACCACAATGGCCAAAAGAACCATTATTTTATGCCAATTTTCCATCATTAACTGATGCAACTGCAGCTCCCGTAGGAATGGAATCTGGTTTTTTCTTAGTGCCTTTGGCTCCAGGAATCAATGATACAGAAGCCTTAAGAGAAGAATATTTTGATAAAATAATAGCTCGTTTTGAAGCTCTAACGCAGCAAAGTGTAAAAAATAGTATAATTTTTAAAAAATCATTTTGTAAGAACGACTTTGTTTCGGAATACAATTCTTATAAAGGAAATGCCTACGGAATGGCGAATACTTTATTCCAAACTGCATTTTTAAGACCAAAACTAAAAAGTAAAAAAGTAAAGAATTTATATTTTACCGGACAATTAACCGTTCCGGGACCAGGTGTTCCTCCAGCACTAATTTCAGGAAAATTAGTATCGGAATTAATTAATAAACAACTTTTAGAACAATAAATATGAAGCAATTATTTGATGACGTATCTTTCAAATGTAGCAAGCTAGTGACTAAGAGCTATAGCACTTCGTTTTCATTGGCGGTATACATGCTGTCACCTGTCATTAGGGATGCAATCTATAGTATTTATGGGTTTGTTCGTTTTGCGGATGAAATTGTCGACTCATTTCACGGTTATGAAAAAGAAAACTTAATCACGGAGTTCGAACAGGAGTATTACAAAGCATTTGACAGGGGGATTAGTCTAAATCCAATCTTGAACTCTTTTCAGCAAACGGTGAAAAAATACAAAATTACCGATGATTTAATCCAAGCTTTCTTGAAAAGCATGAAAATGGATTTAATCAAATCACACTATCACAGCAAATCTGAGTATGAGGATTACATTTATGGCTCTGCTGATGTGGTAGGCCTAATGTGTCTAAAGGTTTTTGTCGCTGGAGATATGGAAAAATACAACCTTTTGAAAGACGAAGCCATGCGGTTGGGGTCTGCTTTTCAGAAAGTTAATTTCTTGAGAGATTTGAAAGATGATAATTTAGTCTTGAACCGAAATTATTTTCCAGGAGTCAATTTGGATTCGTTCGACGAAAAAGCCAAAACGGCAATTATCCAGGAAATTCAAGAAGATTTTAAGGTGGCGTATCAAGGAATTATAAAACTCCCTATTGAAGCTAAGTTTGGCGTATATACTGCTTTCGTATATTACAAAAAACTATTAAAAAAATTAGAAAAAACCCCTTGTCACGAAATTGGAAACGCAAGAATTCGGGTTTCTAATTATACTAAAGCGGGTCTTTTAGCACAATCCTTTGTAACCTATAAGTTGAAATTAGTTTAAATTACAGCTTGTTTAGAAAAATATATTTTAATTAAATAACAAAAAACAATGATTTCCTTTTTAATCTTTTTAGGCGTTTTCCTTTGCATGGAGTGTGTGACCTGGCTTACACATAAATACGTAATGCACGGTTTTATGTGGTATTTTCACGCCGATCATCACCAACCTAAGTACGCTAATGTTTTCGAACGAAACGATATTTTCTTTGTCATTTTTGCCATACCTAGCATCGTTCTTTTTTATTTTGGGGTACAAGGCGGAATGAATCATTTGTTTTTCATTGGACTTGGAATCACATTTTACGGAATCTGTTATTTTATGATTCACGATGTTTTGATTCACCAACGCTTTAAGTGGTTCAAAAAAACCAGCAACAAGTATTTAATAGGATTGCGAAAAGCGCATAAAGTACACCACAAACATTTAGGAAAAGAACACGGCGAATGTTTCGGAATGTTATTTGTACCGTTCAAATACTACAAAATGTAAATTTCAATTTGGGCGTGACCCCGCTTTCACTATCGTTACAGCGGGGTCGGGCTGTTCGTTCCCGCTTTTTTATCGCTGGCAAAAAGCCCGCTATAAAAAGAGCTCCACTGCCATCCCTCACGCGAACCCATTAGTCAGTAAGTACTGCTATACTTAAAATTCAGTCATGAAAATATACAAACAGGAAACCGTTCAGCACGTAAAAGCAACGGTAGAAGAATGTTGGACTTTTTTTTCCAGTCCAAAAAATCTTGAGAAAATCACACCAAAAGAAATGGGTTTTAAAATCACTGATTTTGACCATAAATCAATGTATTCGGGACAAATCATTCAATATAAAGTAACGCCACTTTTAGGAATTTCTTTATCTTGGATGACCGAAATCACACAAGTCAAAGAAAATAGTTATTTTATAGACGAACAACGTTTTGGTCCGTATAGTTTCTGGCATCATAAACATTTTTTTGAAGCCACACCAAACGGAACTAAAATGACGGATATTGTTCATTACGGATTGCCGCTTGGTTTTTTGGGTCAAATCATGAATACTCTGGTCGTGAAAAACAAATTGAAATCCATTTTTGAACACCGCCGTGTAAGCATTGATGAAATGTTTAATTCAAAATAATGAGCAAGCAACAAGTTTCTTTTTTTTGGTTCAGACGCGATTTACGTTTAGAAGATAATGTAGGTTTATTTCATGCTTTGAAGTCTAAATATACTGTAATTCCATTATTTATTTTTGATGATGCTATCCTGGATAGTTTACCATACAACGATCCTCGAGTGGGATTTATTTATGAAAATCTTTCTAAAATAAACACACAACTTCTAAAGATAGAAAGTGCTCTTTTAGTAAAAAAAGGAAAAACCCTTGCCGTTTGGGAATTACTATTAACAGAATTTGATATCAAAGAAGTTTTCTTCAATAAAGATTACGAACCGTACGCTATCAAAAGAGATAGTGCAATTTGCGAATTATTAGAAACGAATAATGCCATTCCTTTTTCATTCAAAGACCAAGTGATTTTTGAAGAAAAAGAAATCACAAAAGCCGACGGTTTGCCATATACCGTGTACACTCCTTTTAAAAATAAATGGCTAGAAAAATACAAATCAATGGCTCCTGTTCTAGAATATGATGCTACCGATGTGTTTTCAAACTTCCATAAATGTGACTTTGTTTTTCCGTCTTTGGAACAAATAGGATTTGAAAAAAGTCCGATAAAAGTAAAGCCACACAATCTAAAATTTATTGCTAATTATCAAGATATAAGAGATTTTCCAGCTTTGGACCAGACCTCTTATCTTTCGCCACATTTACGTTTTGG
>JAGOJA010000181.1 GCA_017995345.1 Flavobacterium sp. | reverse complement strand
TATCTAATAGTATCGATTCATCATCCGGAACGCCGCCTTCGGGAAAAATACAGATACTCAAGCCTTGATTAATTCTTTTTTGAGCACGATTAAAGACTTCCATTCTGCTTTTTGAAGAACTACGGTCGACCAAAATACAGGTTCTTTTATAAAAAAAACCGAACAGCGGAATTTTTGATAATTCTTTTTTACCCACAAAAACAAACGGATTTCGAGTCAGGGCGAGCATTAGCATAATATCGGTCATGGAGGTATGATTGGCAACAATCATATAACTTTTTTGGTATTCCATTTCTTGGGTTTTATCAATTTTATAATAAAATCCCATTCCAAAAAGAACAAATTTCGCCCAAATACGCGCCATCTTAAAAAAATAGGGATAGCCGCTTTCGGTCAAAATAGACAATAGTAGAAAGGGAAACATCAGCACTATAGGGATGATCATCAAAATGTAAAACCAGATGCGCCACAAAACCCAAAAAACAATTTTTAATCCCTTCATAGGTTCAAAAGTAGATAAAAATCTGTAAGTTTGAATGGGTCTAACCACAAAGTACACAAAGTTTTTCGCAAAGTAAAAAAGAAAAGATGACTGAAAATGAAATTTCTAAAATCATTATAGGTTTAGCAATACAAGTTCACAGAAGTCTTGGGCCTGGTTTATTGGAAAGTGATTATAAAGAATGTGTGTTCTACAAAATAAATCAAGATGGACTTTTTGTTGAAAAAGAAAAAGTTTTACCATTAGTATTTGAAGAAGTGTAATTAGATTGTGGGTATCGCTTTGATTTACTCGTATAAAATAAATTAATAATTGAACTTAAACGTGTAGAGTCACTTTGTGACATTCATTTAGCTCAAACTGTAACATACTTAAAACTGGGAAACTATAAACTTGGACTTTTAATAAACTTTAATGAGGTGCTACTTAAAAATGGAATTAGAAGAGTAGTTAACAATTTGTAAAAAACTAAAATTTAGAAAATTTTAAGTGCAAAAAACTTAAAATCAGCGCCAACTTTTTAAAAAACTTTGCAACCTTTGCAATAGAAAAACAAACTTGGCGAACTTTGCGAAAAACTTGGCAAACTTGGCGGTTAATTAAAATTACAATGGCAAAAATACTTACAGGTGTTCAAAGTACCGGAACACCACATTTAGGAAATTTACTTGGCGCAATCATTCCCGCAATAGCTTTATCAAATAAGCCTGAAAATGAATCCTTTCTTTTCATTGCTGATTTGCACTCGATAACACAAATAAAAAACGGAAAAACATTAAGAGAAAACACCTATAGCGTTGCGGTAGCGTGGCTTGCTTTTGGATTAGATGTAAATAAAGTGGTTTTCTACAGACAATCTGATGTGCCGCAAACGGCTGAGTTATCTTGGTATTTGAGTTGTTTTTTCCCTTTTCAACGCTTGACATTGGCACATTCGTTCAAAGACAAAGCCGACCGATTAGACGATGTGAATGCAGGTTTGTTTTCGTACCCGATGTTGATGGCCGCAGATATTTTATTGTATGATGCTGAGTTTGTTCCTGTAGGAAAAGACCAATTGCAACATGTTGAAATCACAAGAGATGTAGCGTCTCGTTTCAACCATCAAATGGGAGATACATTTGTACTTCCGGAAGCTAAAATTCAAGATGACAGCATGTTGATTCCTGGAACTAATGGCGGAAAAATGAGTAAATCAGCTAATAATATTATTAATATCTTTCTGGACGACAAAAGCTTGCGCAAACAAGTGATGAGCATTGAAACCGACAGCACGCCACTGGAAGACCCTAAAAATCCCGATACCTGCAATGCTTTTGCTATTTATTCGTTGTTAGCCAATGACGAACAAATTGCGGCGATGAAGGCCAATTACCTTGGCGGAAATTATGGCTATGGTCACGCCAAACAAGCATTGTTTGAATTAATCTGCGAGAAATTTAAAACCGAAAGAAAGCAATACAGTTATTACATGAACAACCTTACTGAAGTAGATGCTCTATTAAAAATTGGCGCCCAAAAAGCTTCGGTTGTTGCCAATGGCGTTCTGGCTAGAGTGAGAGAAAAACTGGGATTTGAGGTGTAAAAATCTATTTTTAACATATAAATCCAGTAAGTTCTTACTTTAATGCAAAACTATTCCACAAATACTTACAGGATTTATATGTTGCAACAATTCCGGTTACTAATCGTGCACCGGACTTTGGGTACAAGGGCAATTACTAATTCCTTGTAAGAAATCAAATCCTATCGTGACTACATGGGTGCCAGAGTTGTAAGCTGACAGCTCATTAAGTGAAACTTGATAAGAATATCCAAAATAAAATCCGGACTTCTTAAAACCAGCCATTGGACCTACATTTAAAGGTTTGCCAATTTGATCGTTCAAGAAACGATACGAGAGTCCTGCCCAGTAATAATCGTCGTATCTATCGTACTTGCGGTACTTGATATTAAAATCAGTACTGGATCTGCCGTCATTTGCAAAGTATTGATAATAAACAGAAGGTTCAATCTCTGATCTATTGGCTTTATTATGCATCACGTAACCCGAATACAACTGAAAATTCAACAGCAAATTAGGCTCGTAAATACCGTATTTATCAATGTTTTTCTCTAATATGTTATTCGCATTCAAACTGGTGTAAAACCCTTTTTTCCTGTACAATATTCCCACATCAAAGTTTTTATTAGTAATGGCTCTATTATCAGTGATACTTGGGTCAAAAGTGCCTGGTTGTAAATTGTGTACATCGATACTAAAATTATTAATATTGAAGGACAAACCAAAAGACAAATACTGTTTGGAATAATAATCTAAAACGAGGTGGTGCGCAAAGGAAAACTTAGCTCCTTTTTGATTGGTATTTCCGTTTTTGTCATTAAACACTGAAACTCCAACACCGGAACGGTCAGCAATCCTAAAATCGACATACAATGATTGGTTGTCTGGTGCGTTTGGGATTCCTACCCACTGCGTCAAACCATTAGCCCTAATCCTTAGGTTATCACCAATACCAGCGTATGTAGGCGAAACTACAAATGGATTATCGGCCAAGTACTGTGT
>JAGOJA010000029.1:2761-28701 GCA_017995345.1 Flavobacterium sp. | reverse complement strand
GAAACGGTTCTGACATTACTGTCGAAACCATCTCCTGATAAACCATCATCATAGGTGTTAAAAGTCGCATCGACTATCCCCTCTTGACAATAAGCAGTATTAAAAATGAAAATACTTAACACAACAACGAAGTAAAGGAGTTTTGTTTTCATATTTAGAAGAGAGTTAAGGTTTTTATATCAAATTCACTAACACGCACCATTACAGGTAATTAGTAATTAGTAATTAGTTATAAAAGTAGAAACAATCTTAACTCGACGCAATACCCACATTTAGTGATATTTACAAAAAAATATTTTTTAACCATATAAGTCATATCAGTTTAAAAAACCAAACAAAAAAATTAGTTCATTTAAGCCAAGTCACCTAATTGTTAATACAAACTTGATAAACAACCTATCAAAAATCGATGACGGATGCAATTTAACCATAGACAATACGGGGTTTGTTTTTAGTATAGGCTAACTAAGTGAGCGGTCAAAATAGTTCTCGACTGCGCTCGAACTGACAGCGCGTGTACTTCATAATAACAAACTTTCGGAAATCGATGACGGATGTCATTCAATCACAGAAAATAAGGGAAATTTATTCTCACAACCTGTTCAGTAGAGCGGTCATAAAGGTTCTCGACTGCGCTCGAACTGACAACGCATGCAAGTTATATTAACGAACTTTCGTAAATCGACTCGAGGTGAGCCGTTTTATCCTTGAAATAGAAGTTTGTTTTTGATACATGCTATTCAAGAACGAGAATTCAAAATTGTTCTCGACTGCGCTCGAACTGACAACCCGTACAAGTTATATTAACGAACTTTCGTAAATCGACTCGAGGTGAGCCGTTTTATCCTTGAAATAGAAGTTTGTTTTTAATACATGCTAATCAAGATCTAAGTCGAAATGGTTCTCCACTGCGCTCGAACTAACAGCTCGTGTACTTTATTCTAACGAAGTTGTTCTTCAATAAAAAATCCCATTCTGTCATAAACAAAATGGGATTTGTAAACTTTTAAGTAATTGGTTTTGCTAGAAAATAACTTTTTTAGAAATAACTTGTCCGTTGTCCAAAGTTACTTTTACAATTCCTATTTGTTGGCTTAAACCAATCGCAGATGAACGGAATTCAGTACTATTTACAGCCTCTTTTTCAAATACTTTTTTGCCTAACAAGTCATAAACTGTAATTCGTTTTATAGTTTCTATTTCAGATTTAATTTTTAATTCATTTTTATCCTTAGAAATTACAACTGAACTATTAACTCCTTCAAAATCAGTATTACCTAACGTTTTATCCGTATAACGCAATACAAATCGATTGTCAAAAGTTCCTGCTTCAGTAGTAAAGGCATACGGAGTATCTTTAATATTATGAATAACATTAAGCAACTTATCCTCAATATATATGTTTTGAGTAGCCAATACTCCATCGGTTTGGTCAATGCTAATGTTAAGATTCATTTCTTCTTTAGACCTATATCCTAGAGGAACAGTATCGGTTTCATCAAATGGCAAAGCCCTACCTTGAATCACTAAATACTTATCAGGAGTAACACTATAAAAATCTACAAATTCATGCTCATCAAAACTCTCTCCGTCGTAACGATTGTCATAGCCATTTGTAGCGCCAGCAAGATAACCTACTAAAGTTTGCTTGAAAGCGCCTTCGTTATTATATAAATTAAGCCAAACTCTATTTTTCTCGATAGCAGTACTTGTTTTTGATTTCGTTTTAGTGGTTCTAAAAAACTGCGAGTTATTTGCTCCAGCAACTCCGCCACTTACGCGCATATCATTAGTAAATAACACATTTCCTGTTCCTTTTCCTGTTGCAAAAAAACTTTGGCCAGCAGCAATTTTACCTGATGGAACAGAAAAGTTAACACCGCTTATTGATGTAGCTGCAGCTGTTGTTCCTGTACCTCCTGTCAAGTTATAGGAAGCGTAATCGTTGTCGTTATATACATAAAAAGCTCCACTAGGCGCTATACCAGTATTGTGCGTCCAGAAATAAATTGTTCCATCAAGAATCAAGTGGTTTTCATTCAAAAAAGCATCGGCATCTATAGCTGATGGATATGGATTTCCTAACAAATACGATTTATTATTTGATATTCCTATATATGTATAATCCCCATTATTGGGAACACCTATAAACTTTACTTTTTGCGTATAAGGAAAACTTACAACTTCTCCATTAGGCCATGTTCCTGCTTTTGGCGTTCTAATTGCATAGCCTTTTCCTGCAATCATTGGATTCGAACCTAGCTCATCAATCCAATCGGGGTCTGTAAAACTATGGTATTTATCAGATAAAGTATTAGGAGATAAATTATAAAGAGTTTGTCCTGAGACTGGAGAAGACCAATAGGTGTAGTCAAAATTATTCATGGGAGTGGTGTTTCTTTTGTAGGTTATTCTTCCTACATTAGTCACGTCATTTATTTGAACTAAACTCGCATTGTTTTCTAGTATAAAAGTTCCAGGAGTATCTACCTTTATAATATCAGATACCGTTACTGAAACTCCGTCTTGAACTGTTAGCTCACCTTTGGTAATCAAAAGTTCATTATTAACCACAACATCGCTGTTTACACTATAACCGCCAGTGCCTGTAAAGGTAATGTCGTTGTACGTACCTGGACCAACAGTTTGTGTTGCTCCATAATACTCAACCGTTCCTGCGGGAATAGCTTTTCCGTTCGTAGCGCCCGAAAAACTTATTGTACCATCCATACTAGTTATCGCAGTATAGCTCAAACTACCACCCGCCATATCTATAATTGCGTCTGAAGTTGTAATGTTAAAATCACCAACACTTAAATCGTGACCATTCATTTTAAAAGTAGGACTACCGTTTGCTATATTCAATTTATTGTTAATTGTTAAGTTGCCTAAAGCAGTTTGAGTTCCAGAAGCATTATCAAGTGATAACGAAGCATAAGTACCAGTTACAACTGATTGACCTCCCGTTGTTGCATTATACACTACGGTATTAATCCATGTTTTTCCAGAAGGGATCGGAGTAGCAGTTGTATTTGCTGTTTTTATTTGTCCCAAACCTGAATTAGAAAAAGAACCACTTAATAGGTTACTACCCATATCTAGAATAGAAGTAACATTTACATTATCCAGAACGCCATTTACAATAATATCTCTAGCCGCATTTAATGGAAATGTAGTTTTAGAGTTAGTTAGATTATTAAACACGTTTGATCCCGTACCACTTATAGTTTGTAATACAGTACCATTAAAGGCTGTTGTACCATTAGCATATAATGTCCCATTATTAACCCAATTCCCGCTAACAGTCAGCGTACTTGATGGGTCAATAGTTAGGGATGATCCAGAGGCAATACTAATATTACGACAAGAGCCACCTGCTGTGCTAATTATTGGCTTGTAGGGCGCAGCAGCAGGTATAACAACATTAGTACTTGCTGCAGGTATTATTAAGGAACACCAATTGTTAGGATTATTCCAATCTGTTGAACTTTGACCTAGCCAAGTTCCTATCGTACACGCTAAACTTACATTTAGAATTCCGGTTGTGGTTATACCAAACCAAACTGCGCTATTATTTGTAGCGGTAGTTGCTGCCGTTCCTCCCCAAGAAGTTGAAGCTTGTAGTACACCGCTAAAGGTAAGTGTTTGTGAAGAAGAAGTAGAACCATTAGGAAGAATGGCTATAGCGTCACCGCTTAAAGCTAATTCGCCTGCTATAATTGTTGCTCCTGCAAAAGTTTTGTCTTTGGAATTACTAAGGCTTAAGTTTCCATAATTCTGAACCGCTACAACTTGAGCAGTCCCTTTGTATTCTACCGTACTCGTTGTTCCAAGCGTGTTAGTAGTAAAACTGGAAGGGAAAGTACTTGTATCGCTTAAATACAAGTTGGCATCATTAGCCAGAGTAAAAATACTACCTCCCGAAATAGCAAAACCACCATTGTCTAAACCACCACCACTATCATTAGCGATGGTAAGCGGTACAGATGAATTAAAAACTTTAACATCATTACTAGTAATAAGTCCTGTATTAATGATGCTTACACCACCAGTAGCTGTAAATGTAGGTAACCATTCCAGCCCTGCCACTTGAGCCGAAGTTCTGTTGTATTCTAATTTAGCGGCCGTGCCATAAGTAGGAGCTACACTAACCTGTGTTGTTCCTTGCATAGAAAGCGTCCCGTTGACAACAACTGATGTTAAAGTCTTAATTCCGGATCCAGATAGTGTTAGATTATAATATGTAGTAGGTTTTACAGTTTGAGCTGCTGACCTAGTATAAATTACTGTATTACCTGCTGCAGTTGCTGTTAATGTAGACAATGTATTGTTGTCAACAATATTGCCAATAGTAAGCGTTTTCGCAGCACTATTTGTCAATGAACCTTTACCAGAAAGAGCGTTAACGACATTAACCACAGTAATATTATTAGCATAAGTACCTGTGAAAACAGCATTATAAATGGTAATAGCTGGAGTAGATCCTCCTATTGTTTTATTAGTTCCTCCAAAAGTAAAATTCCCTTTAATTAAACTTGATAATGTTCCGTTAACAACTAAATCGCCATCAATACCTATATTTTTTTTATTATTATCAAAAATTGCTCCTGTATTAATAGTAAGATTAGCTACTTTAAATCCTGATGCCATCTTCACGGTATTAGTACTAACACCATCTCCAATAATAACATTAGGAAGCGTGCCAGTTGATGTCATTCGATTTATGGAAATTGTTCCTGTAAACCTAATTGATCCAGGCCCATTTACTCCGTCAGTCAACGTCGCATTACTTTTATAAGTACCTGACACTGTTAATATTTGATTTGGGTTTATTATTATTTTAGCAGAAGATTTATTTAATAATAAATTTGTAATTCCTGTAGAAACTGTAACCGTAACTGTATGTGTTGTTGCAATAATTACATCATCACTGGCTGTGGGAACCACACCTCCTACCCATGTTGTCGTAGCATTCCAATTACCACTTGTCGCAGAGGTAATAGTCGCTGCATTTGCAAATGAGCAAACAAACAAAAATAGCAACAGCAAATGAAATTTCGCTGAAAATTTTAACTTTAATAAACTTAATAATGAGTTAGAGTAATTATTATTCATGGGGCGAATTTTTGTGTTTTGTAGGTTGTGCGCAAAGAAATAGTACTATATTTTTTAACGTAAGAAGCTTAAAAAAAATAATCCGCAAAGATACTAGCCCTTCCTCAAACAATTAATTATACTCGATTAAAGGTAAAATTAGTCGTTGAAGCGCTTAAATAATTTTCCGTTACGCCATAACAATCTGTGTAATTTTTTTGAAAAAAAATTTTATGGTCAAAACAGTACCTAGCATAAAAACCAATACTAGCTTTAGTTCCATTACTTTGCAAACTGTACTCTAGAAATTGTATTTTTGCGCAAGCGAACAAAAATTTTTAATTTAAAAAACGAGAAGTAAAATCCGCTACATGAAAGACTTTTTCACCATAAAACAGGCAATACAAAAACTAGAGCATTATTGCGCCTATCAAGATCGCTGTCACGAAGAAGTAATCCAGAAATTGCGAAGTATGAAAATGGATCAAGATGAAATTGACCAAATAATCGTGCAACTTATAGCTGATAACTTCCTGAACGAAGAACGCTTTGCCTGTAGTTATGCCAGAGGAAAACATCGCATTAAACATTGGGGGAAAATCAGGATTGTAAATGAATTAAAATTCAGGAAAATCTCGCAATACAACATTAATCTCGCACTCAAAGAAATTACGACAGAGGAATATGAAGCTACATTCCACAACTTGGCAGAGCAAAATTGGGAATCGATACGAGAATCAAATCCTTTAAAAAAACGAAAGAAATTTTGTGATTATGTATTGCGCAAGGGTTTCGAGAGCAATTTGGTTTACGAGAAAGTGAAGGAATTGGAAATCGCCAAACAGTAATCAACCGGCGCAAGGCAAACGCAACAGCTATTTTTTTGGCACAAATTAAAAGGAACAAAAAATTTTATACGCTATTGGAAGGTTCAAGAACTTTATTTAATACGAATGACCATTCCGTATACCAATACTAAAAAATAACCACCAATTCACAAATTAAGTTAGTTAAATGAAACCAAGGTTTTACCTAATTTCAATTATAAAATTCGTGAATTCGTGGCAAAAACATATAATTAGTTCACTTAGCGGCTTCATTTGAGCGCATGAACAGTAAAAAAAAGGGTTTCGACTGCGCTTAACGGGACAGAAACAAATCTATTCCCGAAAATTTAATACTAGAATGGTAGTAATTCATGCCCTTCGGGACCTGTTTTTTTTTTAAAATCTATCTAAAATTATACTGTATTCCAAACAACAGATTCCCTTTTGGCATAGGAACTAAATTCGTTTCTGTATATTCCGTGTTAAAAATATTGTTAGCAAACAAAGACAACTCAAATGCACGCAACCTATAGGCTGCGCCAAGATCTACCACTGAATACGAACTTCCAGCAGTTCGTTCTGCATAACGATACGAAACGGTATTGGTAAAATTTTTCAAGAATTGCATAGCGTAACTTCCCACAAACTGATGCTTCATCGAATTCAACGAATATTGGGAAAAAGCAAAGGTGCTTTGTGCGATATCATTCTGAATAAAAGAATACCCAAATTGTAACTTTTGATTAAATGAATTAATATTAAATTGATACAGTAGTTGTGTTTCAAAACCTTTAGTAGTAACATCTTGAATGTTTTGCGCTTGCCAAGGATCCGTAAGTTGCATTTTTACATAATCAATCAAATGATTCGAATTGCGATTGAATACCGCTACCGACACATTAAAACGAACTGTATTCCACTTCACACCAATTTCTTGTGAAAATGCTTTTTCTGGTTCTAAATCAGGATTTCCAATGGTATTGGGTGATTTATAATTCAAATCGGTAAAAGTTGGAATTCTGTACGTATAACCCAAATTACCATACACCTTCAGATTATCGAGCAATTCATAGCCAACATCTACACCTGGAAAAGCAAAAAATTTGAAATCAGAAAAATAAGTCAACGCTACACCTGGAGTAATATCTAATTTTTTATTAAACAATTCCACACGATGCTCTAAAAACAAGGTGCTTACAAAACGGTTATTGTCCCCAAGATTATTGCTGGAAAGAACTACTTTGGCCGTTTCTAAACCAAAACCAGTAACACCTGCATTTGAGGTATACGAGCCATTTAATTCTGCAGCAATTTTGTTTGAAATATGCACATTCCTGTAAATAGACGGGTTTTTTCTAATAAAAACATATTCGTCTTCATTGCGTCTCCAATATACTCTAGGTTTCCAAGTAAAATTCCCTTTTTTAATAGTTGTTGAAAAACCCACTAAACTAGCCTTTGTTTCCTCATACTGTTCAATAGCAGCTGGCGAAGAATAAAAACCATTTGCCCCAAAGTTCTTTTCCGAAAGAGCGACTAACATGTTTATAGGCAATCTATTTGTATTGAAAGTACTCTTCAATACAAAATTCTGATTGTCAAAATCGGTATTATAGCGATACCCGTTCGAGCTGTTTTTTGAAAAATGCAAAATATGACTGCTTTCATTCAAACTAACTCCAGCTGTAATCGCAGCACTAATTTGACCATAAGACCCCGCCTGAACACGTAATGAAGCGTCATTATCAAGCGAATCCTTTGTGACAATATTTACCGCACCGGTAAAAGCATTTTGCCCAAATACACGGCTTGCTGGCCCTTTTATAATTTCAATTCTTTTAATAACCTCAATTGGCAAGGCTAAATTCATCGAGTGATGTCCAGTTTGAGCATCATCTACCTTGATTCCATCAATAAGTAACAGCGTTTGATCAAAACTTCCACCACGTATGTATAAATCAGCTTGCATGCCACTAGTCCCACGACGTCTAATGTCAATACCTGCAATTTGCTGTAAAGCATCGGCAACATTTGAAACTCCAGATTTTTTGATATCATCAGCAGTAATCAACTGAATGGTTCTGGAATTTTCATTGAAAGGCAAATCAATCCTACTGGATGAAATAACCACTTCTTGTAACGAGTCACCCTTTTGCGTGTTTTGCTGTGCAAACCCTATCAAAGAACAGCTAAAAAAAAAGGCTAAAAAGTATCTATTTTTCATTTATTAAAGTGTTGTATTATTTTAAAACGTTGCAAAAGTAGTATCTTTCCGGACTACTAAAATAGTCCAGTTTCAAAATGACAGATAGTCCGGTTAATACATTATTAAAAAAGCTGATCCACTTTGAAAAATCAAGTGCTACACCTGTGTATATCCAAATTTCCCAACAAATCATCAATGCCATTCAGCGTAGTTATTTAGCGGGAGGCACTTTATTGCCTGGAACTAGAGTTTTTAGCCAATTAATACAAATCAACCGAAACACAGCCGTAGCCGTATACGATGAATTAGCTTCTCAAAGTTGGGTTGACATTATTGCTAACAAAGGCACCTTTGTATCCGCTCCAGAACAAAAAACAGCCGCAATAAAAGCGGGTTCAAACCAAATAGGAGATGTTTACAATTTTGCAGAAGCCACTGGATTTCCCTTTCAAACTTCTTTTCATTTATCATCAACACAAGAATTTTCAGAAGCAAAGTACGAACTAAATGATGGTCAACCTGATTTAAGACTACATCCTATTCATGAATTTTCAAAATGGTATTCTGCTGCCATGAAACGCAAATCATTGATTTCGAAATGGAATCAAAACAAAAAAACCAGGTATTCTGTTTTTGAAAACCAATTGTGTAATTATTTGAATGCAACAAGGGGTCTTCACATAAAACCCAAAAATGTCATCAGCACCCGAAGTACCGAAATGAGTTTGTACATCATATCACAACTTTTAATTCGCCCAAAAGAGGTGGTTTTGGTTGGGAATTTGAGCAATTATGCTGCCAACATGATTTTTCAACAATCGGGCGCCAGCATCAAAAAAATCCCAGTGGACGAACAAGGCTTAAATGTGGATTATATTCGAACCCATTTCACAAAAGGTGCCATTCGCTGTGTGTACATTTGTACCAATCGCGATTATCCAACCACAGTTTCCTTATCAGCAGAACGACGCTTGAAACTGTTACAGCTTGCAAAGGAATACCAATTTGCTATTATTGAAGATGATTATGACTATGATTTTCAGTTTGAAGGTCTGGCTATGCTTCCTATGGCCAGCGGAGATGCGAATGGAGTGGTGATTTATTTAGGAAAGCTTGGACAATCTTTATTTCCAAGTTTTCAAACAGGATTTGTAGTCGCTCCGGAAAATTTGATTTCAGAAGCGAAGAATTATTTGCAAATGCTAGATCGTCAAGGCGATTTGACACAAGAACAAATGCTATCCGAGTTGATTTATGAAGGAGAAATTCATCGATTACTCAAAAAAAACGTACTGGTTTATAAGCAAAGACGCGATTTTTTATACCAATGTTTGGAAGAAAATTTTAAAAATGCTGTCCATTTTAAAAAACCAACGGGTGGCTTGGCACTATGGTTACAGTTCAACACAGTGATTTCCTTAGTAAAACTTTCAGAACAAGCATTAAAATACGATTTGTTTTTGTCTAAAACCATTCTTTATCAAGACAAAAACACTTGCGCTATCCGTTTGGGCTTTGGTCATTTGAATGAAGAAGAAATAGAAATCATAGTAAAAAAACTGAAACAAGCTTATGATTGCGTCCTAAACTAAATGCTAGGGACTTAACGCTCATATATTTGGTTGGCAAACTGAGAGCCTGCAAGGTTGCAACACCTATTTATTAACCACAAATCACCTAATTAATTTGTAAAAATTTGTGTAATTTGTGGTTGAATTCTTTTTACAAACGAAAGCAAAGCACATTAAAGCACATCGTTTTAAACTACATTTGAGACCAATAAAAAAAGTCACACATTGCTGTATGACTTTTAATTTATATTTTGGATTGCTTTAGTCCGCTAAAATAATAACTTTATTATCTTTCATTTCGATTGTTCCAGAAGAAATTGCAAGCGTATAATTTTCATCATTCAACTTTGTAAAAAACTTGGCTTCTTCTTTTCCAAATTTAAAATTAGAAGCGGTAATTTTTACAAGTCCTTTTTCTAAAAGAGAAACAATTGGCGCGTGATTATTCAATATTTGAAAGCTTCCGTCAACTCCAGGTACCGTAACCGAAGTTACTTCTGCTGAGAACAATTTTGCCTCTGGTGATACTATTTCTAAAATCATAATTAATTAGTGTTCAGTATTCAGTTTTTTAGTGCTCAGTCTGAATACTGAACACTAAAAACTGCTAACTATTTTTATGCTTCTGCTAACATTTTTTCTCCCGCTTCGATAGCTTCTTCAATAGTACCTTTAAGGTTAAAAGCTGATTCTGGCAAGTGATCTAATTCACCGTCAATAATCATATTAAATCCTTTGATAGTATCTTTAATGTCAACTAATACCCCTTTTAATCCTGTAAATTGCTCAGCAACGTGGAAAGGTTGCGATAAGAAACGTTGTACACGTCTTGCTCTAGAAACTGCTAATTTATCTTCTTCAGATAATTCCTCCATACCTAGAATTGCGATAATATCTTGCAATTGTTTGTATTTTTGAAGAATTTCTTTCACTCTTTGCGCACAGTCATAATGCTCATCACCAAGAATTTGTGGAGTAAGAATTCTTGAAGTTGAATCTAATGGATCAACCGCAGGATAAATACCTAATTCCGCAATTTTACGAGATAGTACTGTTGTAGCATCAAGGTGAGCAAAAGTTGTTGCTGGTGCTGGATCCGTTAAATCATCCGCAGGAACGTAAACCGCTTGTACAGATGTAATAGAACCTTTATTTGTAGAAGTAATACGCTCTTGCATTGCACCCATTTCAGTTGCTAATGTTGGTTGGTATCCTACTGCAGATGGCATACGACCTAAAAGAGCCGAAACCTCAGAACCTGCTTGTGTAAAACGGAAAATGTTATCAACGAAAAACAATACGTCTTTTCCTTGATCAGTTCCAGCTCCATCACGGAAATATTCAGCGATAGATAATCCAGAAAGTGCTACACGAGCACGAGCTCCTGGTGGCTCATTCATTTGTCCAAAAACGAAAGTAGCTTTAGACTCTCTCATTCCTGGCAAATCTACTTTAGATAAATCCCATCCTCCATTTTCCATAGAGTGCATGAATTCATCCCCGTATTTTATAATTCCTGACTCTAACATCTCACGAAGTAAGTCATTTCCTTCACGCGTTCTTTCTCCTACTCCTGCGAATACTGAAAGTCCACCGTGACCTTTTGCGATATTGTTAATCAATTCCTGAATCAATACCGTTTTACCAACACCAGCACCACCAAACAAACCAATTTTACCCCCCTTAGAGTAAGGCTCAATTAAATCAATTACTTTAATACCTGTGAATAAAACTTCTGATGAAGTTGATAAATCTTCAAATCTTGGGGCTTGTCTGTGAATAGACATTCCATTTTCACCTGTTTTAGGCAATTCAGGCAAACCATCAATTGCATCACCAATTACATTAAACAAACGACCGTAAACATCGGCGCCAATTGGCATTTGGATTGGATTTCCTGTTCCAACTACTTCATAACCTCTACTCAAACCATCTGTTGAGTCCATCGAAATGGTACGAACTGTGTTTTCACCAATGTGAGATTGTACTTCAAGTACTAACAAAGTACCGTCTTTTTTTGTGATTTCTAATGAATCATAAATTTTTGGAAGTTCAACATCCTTACCGTTGAAAACAACGTCAACTACTGGGCCAATGATCTGGGCAACTTTTCCTATTACTTTTGACATTACTTATGTATTTATTAAATAGCTATTTAGGTTTATGAAATACTACCAATCGAAACATATCGATTAGACACTTTTTTCAGTTTGCAAAGATAATTTTTTAAAATACAAAATCAATACCTTTTTACGTAAAAATATCGAAAACTTTACAAATCGAGCAACGAACGTGAATTAATTAAAAAAACAATGTGAAAAAACAAAAGCCACTCATTCTAGAACGAGTGGCTTTTGTTAAAATCTAAATGAACAAACTACGGATTAATTGTCCATGAAGCAAAATACTGCTGTCCAATCAAACCGGCCCCTAATACCTGAGCGTATTCTTTACCGCCAAGATTTGCAGCTCCTATTTTAAGGGTTGATTTCAATTTAGGCAGGTTATAATTAATTTGAGCATCAACAACTGTAGCAGAAGGAATGACTCCATCAACCATTGTAGACTGCCATAAGTATTCATTATTCCATCTTCCACTAATATTAAATCCAAAGTTTTCAAATAACTTTTCGTTCCCAAAAGACACTTTTACTCGGTGTTTTGGCGTGTTAAACCCTGCTTCAAAACTTGGATCTTTTGCTTGATCGAAATTAAATTGAGCATAATTGTAATTTAACCCACCTTCAAAATCACCAAATAATTTTTTAGAAAGACCTAAGCCAAATCCAAGAGAGTTAATTTCAATATTGGTGTTTGTATACAATTGGAAAGCTCTAAAATTACCATTGCCAAGAGCATGAATCGTTTGCGCTCCTGGATCTGCATTGCCAAGAAGTGGGTTTGGAGCATCTTGTGTTTTACCATATAAAGGCGCAACTACGTTTAGATTCCCAATAAAGTCATTATAGATATTATAATAACCATTAATGTCAAATGTCATCCCTTGAATTACTGACCTGTACCCAAGTTCAAATGCTTTCACGCGTTCCGGTTTAACGAACGCTACATTAGCTTTTCTTAACAATGCAGAAGCTGCAATTGGGTTTGTTCCTGCCAAAGCACTAAAAGCGCCTACTGAAGTAGCAGTGTAGGAGTTATTATAAGCATTTAACCCATTTATCACAACACTTGTTCCTCCGGCTAAAAACTGTCCCGCAGCAGTAGCAACAGGTCTTGTTTCACTAAATCTGGTTAAATTATCAGGAGCTGAACCAAGAAGTATTGCATTTCCAACATCAAAACCTATGTATTGGTCTTGAGTTGTTGGGTTTCTAAAACCTGTTTGAAACGATGTTCTAAAATTATGTTTTTTATCGCCACCAGCTGAGTAAACAAATGAAACTCTTGGCGAATAGTTTCCTTCAAAGTTTTGAGATTTATCATAACGAATTGATCCTGTGAATTTCAAACGATCATCTAATAATTTTTTAGTTACTTGTGTATATGCACCATAATCATTATACAGAATTGGACCATTTGCATCAGTATAAATTCTACCATGAGAATTAAGCTCATAAGCTCTATAAGACCCACCTACTTGAATTTCCGCAAACTGAATAAGATCTTTAAAGTTATAGTTAGCATCAGAATGATAAATTTTAGAATTATCAACTAATTTAGAACCTTTTAATACACTAGCTTCATTTGTCACCTTGTTAAAAGCAGATTGAAATGCCGCTGTACCAGGCACTAACCTACCTGTTTCAGCAGCGCCACGTGCAAATGCATGAGATGCAGTAGCATTACCTGCGTATGTTGGGCCAAACAAACCTGCAATAGCTTGCGCATAAGCACCTGCATAGGTTCCAAACCACACATCATCCTTTTTCCACTCTCTATTTACATTTATTCCTGTAAACAACATATCGTATGAATTCCCGCCATCTTCAGTTGTAGTATATCCTCTTACAAAAAAGTTTTTACCTTTCACCTCTAATTTATGTTGTTGCATAAAGAAGTTATTCAAATAATACCTATTTGCTCCTTGATAAACAGCATTTCCGTATCCAAATTTACTTTGCCAAATCACTTCGACATCATTTGCGAAAGGCTTGTAATGCACCGAGAAATCGATTTTAGCATTACTTGCTTTGTTATCAGTCAAATCAGTTTCGTTATATCCAGTTCTAGAAACATTTTCTTTCGGTAATAAGTTTGCAAGGGCAGCTGGCAATTGATTACCTGCAACCATTGCTTGACCAACATTATAAATATTTGTAGTAACCTCATCACCATATGTATTTATACCGTCATAATTCTGATGTGCTCTTGTTCTACCCGCAATAGTTTTATCATCATAATTTGTAGCGTACCAATCCGTACCTCTCATATATGTAAAATTTGCTTTTGCAGCTAACTTTGGACTAAAAGCATGCGCAACTCTAATTCCATAATCGACAAAATCATTATTTCCAGCTGCTTTTTGACTTGTTTGTCCAAATTTAGCGTAAGCTGTAATTCCTTGACTTGTAAATGGGCTTTTACTATTCATAAATAAAATTCCGTTGAATGCATTTGCACCATACAAAGCAGAAGAAGCACCAGGCAACAATTCAACACTTTGAACATCAATTTCAGAAACACCAATCATATTTCCAAGAACGAAATTCAATAAAGGAGAGGAGTTATCCATCCCATCAACTAATTGCATAAAACGCGTATTAGCTACTGTAGCAAAACCACGCGTATTAATCGATTTGAAAGACAAACTACTGGTATTCATCTGAACTTCTTTTAAATTCTCTAATCCATCATAATACGACGCCGAAGCTGTTTTCTTAATGTCAGCAATTCCCATTCTTTCAATGGTAACTGGAGATTCAAAAACACGCTCTGGAGTTCTTGAAGCAGAAACGACAATCTCATCTAACTTAGTTTCTTCATCGCTAAGCACAACAGACACTTTTTGATTGTTTGAAGAAATACTTATTTTTTTAGACCCATACCCAACACTCGTGACTTCGATCACAAAAGGTGGCTTTCTTGATGATTGCAAGGTAAAAAAACCTTCTAAATTAGTAATTGTTCCAGAGTTTTCACCAACAATCTTAATATTGGCACTCGGAACTGGTTGATTGTTACTATCTGTAACTGAACCCGAAATTGTATTTTGAGCGAAAGATATGCTGCAAAAAAACAATGTCATAAAAAGTAAATACATTCTCATATGGTTGGTTTTATTAGTTAATAATACCAAAGTACAAATATTTTTGATATCAATAAAAAAACGTCCAAAAAAATTAATATTTGTCATTTATTTTGCTTCTTATATATATTCACTGTTCTGCAATTTATCTATTTGTGTTAAAAAATACAATCAAAAAACGAATATCACTATGCTTGCATATAAAAAATATACAAATCTTAAATTAATCGTTAAATTTTAAACATTTGATAAAAGCGAAATAAAGAGCGAAAATTAGTATGATTCTACACTAACAACAGACCGTTTACAATTAAAAAAAGCCCCGAAAGAGAACTTTCGAGGCTAAAAATTAAAGGATTATCTGATGTAAAATTCTAATTTATAACAAATGAGACACCAAATCCAACTTATTCTACCGTAACTGATTTTGCTAAATTACGAGGCTGATCTACATTACAATCACGCATAACAGCAATATGATATGATAACAACTGCAATGGAATAGTAGTTATTAAAGGGGATAAAGCATCGGAAGTTTCAGGAATTTCAATCACATAATCTGCTAATTCTCTAACTTGAGTATCTCCTTTAGTTACGACAGCAATAATTTTACCGCTTCTCGATTTGATCTCCTGGATGTTACTTACAATTTTATCATAATGTCCCTGTTTTGGGGCAATAATCACTACAGGCATGTGCTCATCAATCAATGCGATTGGACCGTGCTTCATTTCTGCTGCTGGATATCCCTCTGCATGAATGTAGGATATCTCCTTAAGCTTCAAAGCTCCCTCAAGAGCTACAGGAAAATTATAACCTCTTCCTAGATAAAGACAATTAGGAGCATCTTTAAATGCAGCAGCAATTTCCTTTGCTTTGTCATTAGTCGCTAAAGCTTCTTTTACTTTTTCCGGAATTATTTCCAATTCATTTAGATAAGCATGAAAAACAGAGTTAGACAGCGTACCTTTGGCTTTAGCCAAACGCAACGCAATCATCGTCAAAACCGTAATTTGCGTTGTAAAAGCCTTTGTAGATGCCACACCTATTTCTGGACCTGCATGCGTGTATGCACCTGCATGCGTTTCTCTAGAAATAGAAGAACCTACCACATTACAAACTCCAAAAACGAAAGCGCCATTTTCTTTGGCCAACTTAATTGCCGCCATAGTATCAGCCGTTTCTCCAGATTGAGAGATAGCGATAACAACATCTTTACTGTTTATAATTGGGTTTCTATATCTAAATTCTGATGCGTACTCCACCTCAACTGGGATTCGAGTAAACTCTTCAAAAATATATTCAGCAACTAAACCTGCATGCCATGACGTACCACAAGCTACAATTAGAATTCGGTCTGCGTTTAAGAATTTTTCTAAATTATCCTCTACACCCGCCATTTGAATCAAGCCTTTATTCGCATGAAGTCTACCACGATAGGTATCTTTGATAACATTAGGCTGCTCATAAATTTCTTTCAACATAAAATGATCGAATCCTCCTTTTTCAATTTGCTCCAAGTTCATCTGAAGTTCCTGAATAGTTGGATTAACTAAAGAATCGTCTTTAATTTTACGAACCTTCATTGGTTTATGTAATCTAATATTTGCCATTTCACCATCTTCCAGATAAATAGCATCAGACGTATATTCTATAAAAGGAGATGCATCGGAAGCAATGAAATATTCTCCTTCACCGATTCCAATTGCTAACGGGCTGCCTAAACGAGCAGCCACAATTTCATCTGGAGTTTTTTTATCAAAAACAGCAATTGCATAAGCTCCGGTCACTTGGTTCAAAGCTACTTGAACTGCTTTTCCTAATTTTAAATTATCTTTTTTTTGTACCTCTTCAATAAGATTTACTAATACCTCAGTATCAGTATCCGAATGAAAGACATATCCTCTTTTTACCAGCTCCGCTTTCAAAGGGGCATAATTTTCAATTATTCCATTGTGAATTATTGCTAAATCTCCTGAATTTGAAAGATGTGGATGAGAATTTACATCATTAGGAACGCCATGTGTTGCCCAACGCGTATGACCAATCCCAATTGTTCCGTTTGTTGTAATTTCTTTCGAGGTTTTCTCTTCCAGGTCTACAACTTTCCCTTTTGCTTTCGCAATTTTCATCGTTTCACCATCGTATAGCATCACACCGGCACTGTCGTAGCCTCTATATTCCAGTCTTTTTAAGCCCTTAATTACAATAGGATAAGCTTCTCTATAACCTATATATCCAACGATTCCACACATAGTTTTTTTTTAATTAGGTTTTGTATAAAAAATTTCTAATTTCAATCTTTTATCATAGTCAGCACTTCCTAAAGGAATATTGGTACCAAATAAAACTGTCCCTAATGGATTCATAACGGAAGGTTTTGGCACTTTAGAAACGAAAGTGGTTGGTGTTTTTAATGTATAAAAAACAGTGTTGTTTATATCTTCGGTTACAACAACTCCTAATTTAACATTAGTTGAATCAGCATTTTTTATAAGATTTCTTATTTGATTCGTAATTCTAATTTTATAATCTGTACCTCTTCCATTAGCAGCAGCCGATTTGTTTAAAACCCCACCAAATACTAATTTGTATTTTTTAACATCTAGCCCTGTACTTTGGTCATTAAAATAGTCTACAACAGGTCGATTATTATTTAAATCATACAAATAAATCCTATTGGGTTCATTACTGCTTGCCATTGCACTAGCATCAACATGAAAAACCAAATTAGCTTCATTAATCAACCAACCATTGCTTCTTATTGTTTCTAATTCCCCCGCGGTGCTAAAAAGATCGAGTATCACCATTGAGCCTTGTCCCCCTTTTAGATATAATTTTTCATCTCCTAAAGTTACGTTTGGACTATTTGTAGCATTTGAATACGCAGTATTTACGTTGCTTTCATTTAGCAAACTCACTGTATTTCCTGACATTTTAAGAAGTATTGATTTCTCTACTCTGCTAATAGTGGTAACTCCTGCGGTTGTTGTAGAGAGATCCTCTTTATACTTTATAGTAATTTCTCCCTTTGCAAAATTCAATACTGCAAGACTACTAGGACTGCTCCCTGACTTTTCTACTTTAAAATACAACCCTCTAAAATAGTTTTTAAAAACATCATTACTCGCTAATTTACCTGAAGCAACGGCATCAATAATTTTTGTTTTGAAAAAAGTTTTATTCAGATTCAAACGCATTCCTGGTGCTGTTTTTGTCTTGGTGACCTTGCCATCCGCATCGGTTACGGATTCAACATATTCCGTATTATCAAAGAAGAAAGCATCGTTTTGAGCTCCATCGACAGCGTCATTTAAACGATTTCCAACTTTAAGTGCGTTAAAATCACTATTCTGATCTGTAAAATATTTTTGAGCTTGTTGAAATCCGCCTATGGGATCAGAATCTCTCATAAAATAGCCTGACTCATACACACTAAGTTTAATTTTAGCGTCACTTGGACCATATATAGAATCTAATTCATACACATTATTGCCGTCTTTATCTGTTGATTTTAAAGTACTAAAATAAGGAACTGTCAATACTACACTTTCAATTACTGGATTATCTCCAATTACTGGATTTGCAGTTAGCGACACTACTTGCGTTGCAAAATTCGCAGTTGTCGTTCCAAAAGCGGCATCATCCAAAATGCCCAACGCATTCACTTCAAGACCATTCGATTGGACAGGCCCAACTTTCTGATTATAGGCAATTACATTTGAAGTATACTTATTAAAATCAAAATGATTTTCTCCAATTAATCCGTCTCCAATGGCGTTATACTCTTTGTCACACGAACTAAGAAGAACAATACATGCCAAAACCAGTGTGTTTTTTAAAAAAAAATTTTTGTGCATTTTTATAATAGAAGTTTAATTTACAGAACCACGTTTTTATAGAAATCAGTATACGCCTCAGCGAAACCATCTTTTGATGCGAAAGGTAAAAAAGGTTTACCCGAAGATTCTATAAATTTTGTTAAACTTGAAGACAGGTTTTCGGATGCTATAATAACTGCATCTGAATGCTTTACTGTTGTTCTGATAATATTTTCGTAATTCGGAATAGTTAAGTCTACAATTTCGTCAACTGGTACGCCGTCAAATTTTACTTTATTAATCATTCCAACATCCAAAGTACCTTCAAAAGACTGACTGTAAACAGAGGTGACAATTTTCGTCTCAGAAAACAGGGCTTCGTTTTTATAAAAATGTTTCAAGTAAATAGGCAGCATAGCCGCCATCCAACCATGCACATGAATAATATCAGGAACCCAATTCAATTTTTTGACCGTTTCTACAACTCCTTTTGCAAAGAAGATAGCGCGTTCATCATTATCTGCATACATTACACCTTCTTCATTCGTAAATGTAGCTTTTCTTTTAAAATACTCTTCATTATCAATAAAATAAACCTGAATCCTTTCTTTAGGAATCGATGCTACTTTTATTATCAAAGGCATATCTAAATCATTTACCACCAAATTCATCCCAGAAAGCCTAATTACCTCGTGTAATTGGTGTCTTCTTTCGTTAATATTTCCATACCTTGGCATAAAAATTCTTATCTGTCCACCTTGATCATTAACCATTTTTGGCACGTCATAAGACATTAAAGAAACCTCATTTTCAGCGAGATAAGGCACCACTTCAGATGATACATATAATACCCTCTTATCTTTCATATTGTAATTTACTTAATTTATTGGCAATAAAAACCAAGCAAAATTACAAAAATTTATGCAGTTATTAACTAAAATATTAAGTTTGCACCTAATTTAAACAATACCACCATGAATATTTTCTATGGAAAAGTGGCTTTGAGAGACTATTTGAAATCGATCACAACTTCAAACTCCAACATTGGATTTGTTCCAACTATGGGTGCATTACATCAAGGTCATTTAGCCTTAATACAAAAATCCCTGTCGGAAAACGAGCATACTGTTGTCAGTATTTTTGTGAATCCAACTCAATTCAACAATCCTGAAGATTTGGCAAAATACCCAAGAACATTAGAGGAAGATGTAAAAAAACTAACCGCCTTAGACCCAAAAATTATTTTATACGCGCCAACTGTTGAAGATATTTATGATGGAAAACCAGTATCTCAATCTTTCAATTTTGATGGACTTGAGAACCAAATGGAAGGGAAATTCAGACCTGGTCATTTTGATGGTGTGGGAACCATTGTAAAACGCCTTTTTGAGATTGTTGCCCCTACAAAAGCCTATTTTGGCGAAAAAGATTTTCAACAATTACAAATTGTCAAAAAAATGGTGGCTAAGAATAATTTGAAAGTAAAGATAATTGGCTGTCCCATTTTTAGAGAAACCAATCATCTTGCAATGAGTTCTAGAAACGAACGTTTATCACCGTTAGAAAGAGATAAAGCAGCTTTCATTTATGAAACTCTTGTCCAAGTAAAACAAAAATTTACGTCTGATAGTCCTTCGGTAATTTCAGAATGGGTCCAAAATGAATTTAAGAACAACCCCTTATTTACATTGGAATATTTTGTAATTGCTGATGAGGAAACTCTTTCAGAATGTAAACAAAAAAATAAAAATAAAAAATACCGTGCTTTTATTGCCGTATTGGTCAACAATATTCGTTTGATAGACACAATTTCATTAAATTAATATACTTTTGTACTATGCAAATTCAAGTATTAAAATCAAAAATTCACCGAGTAAAAGTAACAGGCGCTGATTTAAATTATATCGGAAGCATTACCATTGACGAATCCTTACTAGATGCGTCTAACATTATTGAAGGCGAAAAAGTATCTATTGTAAACATCAATAATGGCGAGCGTTTTGAAACCTACGCTATTAAAGGCGAGAGAAATTCAGGCACTATAACCCTCAACGGACCCGCAGCACGAAAAGTACAAAAAGATGATATCATTATTATCATTTCGTACGCCACACTAGAGTTTGAAGAGGCTAAAACATTTAAACCTTGGATTATTTTCCCAAATGAAAACGACAATTCTTTGACGTAGTTTCAAAAATTACTTTAGAGTCATTTCAAGACTATATTTTATATTCTTCCAAAGAGCATGAGCTTATCCTAAAAGCTTATGCTCTTTTGTATACATAACAAAGCTATCTTTAGAAACTAAACTACTTTAGATTAAAGCCCATAGATTTGGTTGACAGATTGAAAATTTGCACGATTACAACACTTATTTATTAACCACAAATCACCTAATCAGCACTAATTAATAGGTGAAAATTCGTGTAACTTGTAGTTAAAATATTTTTAGAATCTAAAGCACATCGTTTTAAATTATATCTGAGACCAATAAATTAGCTTTTCACCTCTTTTTCACCGAATACTCTAAATCCAACCGTTTATATAAAAAAGAGATTTATCTATAGAAAAAATTATTTACTATATTAGTCATCTATTAGACACCAATTATTAATAAAATTCATTACTTATGAAAAAATTTCTACTCATTATATCATTATCATTTTGTTTCCCTGCCTTTTCTCAAATAAGCACTGACACCATGGTATCACGACATTTAAATGAAAACAGAATCATCACAGTTTCATTACCGGCCTCTTACCACAAAAACAAAGAGAAAAAATACCCTCTACTAGTTTTGCTCGATGGTGATTATCTTTTTAATGCCTTTTACGGGGCACTATCTTATGGAAACTATTGGGATGAAATGCCCGAAACTATCATAGTGGGAATTCATCAAAATAAAAACAATGAACGAGAATCCGATTGCGAAATTGACGACGCAACAGGACATCCCATAGAAAAAGGCCTTAAATTCTTCGACTTTATTGCTACAGAACTGTTGCCTAATTTAGAAAAAAAATACAGAATCACACCATTCAAAACTATAGCTGGACACGACCTTACTGCGAGCTATTTAAATCTTTTTTTATACAAAGAAAGCTCTCCCTTTAGCGCTTATATATCATTAAGCCCAGAGCTAGCAAACGGAATGGAAGCGCAAATTCCAAAACAATTATCAAAAACCAGAACTCCTGTTTTTTATTATCAATCCTACTCTGACAAAGATTTAAAAGAATACCAAGAAGGCATTAAAGTGCTTCATTCTAATATTTTAACCATAAAAAACGAGAACTTACATTACAAACAAGACGAATTCAAAGACGCTTCACATTACTCTTTAGTGTTGCATTCTATTCCAAACGCCTTATACCATATATTTGAATCCTACCAAGCAATCACTCCATTAGAATACAATGAAAAAATTGTAGTTCTACCAAGTAACTATGTCTCCTATTTGACAAAAAAATACGACAACATGGAAAAATATTATGGCGTAAAAATACCTGTTAGAATGTCTGATTTTAATGCTATCGAATCTGCGATTTTGAAGAACAAAATGTACAATGAGCTTGAAGAACTATCTATTGTGGCCCGAAAAAACTATCCAAAAACAATGCTAGCTGATTATGAATTGGCGGTCATGTTTGAACAAAAAGGGGACTTAAAAAGAGCGGCAAAGTATTATCAAGATGCTTTTTTGAAAGATGAAGTTGGCCAACTTACAAAAGATATGATGTTTGAAAAATCAGATTCTTTGAAGAAATCCTTCGCAAAAAAGGGGAAAGAAACAAAGCAAACTGAAACAATAGAAGCTGTAGAAGAAAAAAAATAAGACAATGTCAAAAGTAAAAACAACTTTTTTTTGCCAAAACTGTGGTGCGCAATATGCCAAATGGCAAGGACAATGCAATTCCTGCAAAGAATGGAACACTATTGCAGAGGAAATTATACAAAAACAAGAAAAAACAGCTTGGAAAAGCGACGCTTCCACTAGTAGTAAAGCACCAAAACCGTTACGAATTAATGAAATTGATTCGGCTCAAGAGATCCGAATGGACACTACTGATGCAGAACTCAATCGCGTCTTGGGTGGCGGGATAGTTCCTGGCTCTTTGATCCTTTTAGGCGGCGAACCCGGCATTGGAAAAAGCACACTTTTACTTCAAATTTCTTTAAAATTACCCTATAAAACCTTGTACGTTTCCGGAGAAGAAAGTCAGAAACAAATAAAAATGCGTGCCGAAAGAATCACACCTAGCGGTGATAATTGTTATATTCTTACGGAAACCAAAACCCAAAATATCTTCAAACAAATTGAAGCCATTGAGCCAGAAATCGTGATTATCGATTCCATTCAAACCTTACATACGGATTATATAGAATCAACACCGGGAAGTATTTCTCAAATACGGGAAACTACTGCCGAACTGATTAAATTTGCTAAAGAAACGAATATTCCTGTCATACTTATTGGTCATATCACCAAAGACGGAAACATTGCAGGACCAAAAATATTGGAGCACATGGTCGACACGGTTTTGCAATTTGAAGGTGACAGGAATCACGTGTACCGAATTTTACGTTCGTTAAAAAATCGGTTCGGTTCTACAGCTGAAATTGGCATTTATGAAATGCTGGGTAACGGACTACGAGAAGTTTCGAACCCATCCGAAATATTAATTTCACATAAAGACGAGGAGTTATCCGGCACTGCTATTGCCTCAACACTAGAAGGCATGCGCCCGTTGATGATTGAAATTCAAGCCCTAGTAAGTACCGCAGTTTACGGAACGCCACAACGCAGTACTACCGGTTATAATGCCAAAAGACTGAATATGATTTTAGCCGTTTTAGAAAAAAGAGCCGGTTTTAGGCTTGGCGCCAAAGATGTGTTTCTAAACGTGACGGGAGGAATTTCAGTAGATGATCCTGCTATAGATTTAGCTGTTGTTGCTGCCATTTTGTCCTCGAATGAAGATATTGCAGTCAATAAAGATTTCTGCTTTGCAGGTGAAGTAGGCCTTTCGGGCGAAATTCGCCCCGTAAATCGTGTGGACCAACGCATTCAGGAAGCCGAGAAACTAGGATTTTCAACCATTTTTGTGTCCAAATACAACAAAATTGCCTTGAAAAACACAGGAATCAAAATTCGACTAGTAGCTAAGATTGAAGATGTGGCGAGTGAGTTGTTTGGGTAATTTTAAATTAAAAAATGAAATCATTTCAATCCGTTTTAGAAATAGTAAACTCCTACCATGAACTTGGAGAAACGATTGCTGCTGCACAATTTTTGATTCAAGAATATGGGTTAGACCACTCCAATTTTAAAGGCTTCGAACTAAGGGAAAAAGCAAAACCAGAATTTATACTAATGACCACCGAAGGCATCTTGGGTGAACCTCAAATCATCAAAATTCCTGAAAACACCTTTGACTTCCCTTTAGAATTAATGCTAAACCTTTTGGCACATGAAATGGTTCATGTGTCACAGAAAATGAAGGGTAATGTAGTAGAAGATAAAAATGAAAGAGAATGGCAAGCGTATTACGAAATGCTTTTTCACCCAAAATTCCCTCAAATTCCAGAACTTCCGGATTTTCACAAACGCTTTTTCGCAAATAAAGCGTTGGAATACTATAATCGGATGGCTGAAGGTTCACAAATTCGATTAAAATATGCGCTACAAAAACAGGAAATAGATAATCTGCTGTCTCTTCTAGATACAAAAATGAAATAGCATTTTTATCTCACTTATTGCCTTTACCTATTTCAACTTTTAAATAAAACAATAAATCACGACAAGGACTTATAATTTGTCGTAACTTTATGTATGTCAAATAATTACAACCCTATATGAAACCTTCAAACCAAACGATAACTCATTTATACGAACACTTGGGCAAAGTGTTCTATACTATTGCAGCTATAGACAAAACTATTCGTAAAGAAGAAATCGAGAAACTGAAACAAATTATAAAGACGGAATGGCTGCCGCTTGAAACTAGTTTTAATGATTTTAACGATGACAGCGCTTATGAAATTGAAATTGTTTTTGACTGGCTTGTCGCCAATGGATGGGATTTTGAACAGGTGATTCCTGACTTTAAATTTTTCAGAAATGAACACAAACACTTATTTACACCTGCAATTAATGCCTTAATTCTACAAACGGCAAACGCTATAGCTTATGCATTTTCAGGAAAAAATAAATCAGAACACGTTTTAATAAACCAACTAAATTCGATACTATTTCAATAAAAATGGCACAAAAAATACACTTTAATTTTAAAACTTCAACGACATGAAAAGACAAACTGGCATTTGGATAGACTCCTCAAAAGCAATAATTGTTGCTCTTGATGGAAATACAGAAAAAATTACCGAAATTGATTCTGAGGTCGAAAACAGCGTTTATCACAATAAAGAAGGTAATAAAGGAACATTCTCAGGAGTTCATCATGGTAATAGCGACAAAAAATTTGACGATCGTAAAAAACAGGAACTAGATTACTTCATAAAATCAGTTCTTTCGTATGTCAAAAAATCAGATGAACTAATTATTTTTGGACCAGCACAAACCAAAACAAAACTGGAACAAAAATTAATGTCGGGACATTTAATTGAACCTGGAAAACTAAAATCAGTAGAAACCGCCGACAAAATGACGTTAAATCAGATTGTAGAGAAAGTAAGAAGATTCTATAATCCATCTGAATACAAAGAGCCAAAGCCATAAAGCTAATTTAGCCATTATATAATGGTGCATACAGAAAATCAAGCGTAATTTAGTAAAAGATAAAAACGAAAGAGAATGGCAAGCGCATTACGAACTGATTTTTCATAAAAAACCCCTCTAGATTCCTGACCTTTCAAATTTTTACAATCGCTTTTTTTGCAAAAAATCTTGAATAGTAATCTTGAATGGAAAAAGAGGGCGATAAATAAATGTTTTCGAAAAGAAGAATTCGACCATTTTATCACTTCTTTGAGTTGGTAATTTAAAAAAAAACTTAATTTTACTAACTTAGCCTGTTGGGTGCAATTGTCAAAAACTAATTGCACCCAACTGGCTAACTTAAAGTTTAAGCCTGTTATTTTATTCACAAAAAATTTAAAATGAAAAAAACAATTCTACTTGTCTTTTTGGTTTCGGCCATCGGCTTTGCTCAAAAACCAATTTTTGGTACGGCCAAAATAAATGCAGCAACTGTA
>JAGOJA010000029.1:0-2661 GCA_017995345.1 Flavobacterium sp. | reverse complement strand
AGCCTGTTATTTTATTCACAAAAAATTTAAAATGAAAAAAACAATTCTACTTGTCTTTTTGGTTTCGGCCATCGGCTTTGCTCAAAAACCAATTTTTGGTACGGCCAAAATAAATGCAGCAACTGTATATTCTAATTCAACTGAAATATCACAAAATGTCGCGATAATGCTGCCAAAAGGGAATAGCGAAATCGTGATTAAAAATGTCTCTAGCTATTTGAACGAAAGTTCTATGCAAATAGGAGCTCCTGCAAATGTTACTGTGCTATCAGTACAGTTTACTACTGATTATATTGCCGAATACGACATTGATGAAAGCAATCCAGCCATAAAAAAAGTAAGAGACAGTATTGTTTGGATACAAAAGGAAATCCAAAAAATAGGAATTCAAAAAGTTTCGAATACTAAAACCATAGAGTTATTAGACAAAAACCAGCAGGTATCAGGAGTAAACTCCGGTTTAAATATGGTTGATCTAATGAAAATGGTTGATTATTACGGACTTAAAAGAACAGAAATCAGCAATACAATAATTGCATTAGACGAAAAAGAAAAAAAACTCAGCAAACAATTGACTTCGCTAAACGATAAACTACAAATAAACACTAAAAATGAAGATAAAACATCCAACGGAAAGTTAATCCTTCAGGTAATGAATGAGGTTGCAGGAAATACTGATTTTGAGCTTAGTTATTTAAGCTATGGTGCTACTTGGCAACCTTTTTATGAGTTACGTGCCACTAGTATTACTGACCCAATGCAGTTGATGTATAAAGCAAAAGTTACCCAAAACACAGGAATCGATTGGAAAAAAGTAAAACTAACATTGTCCTCTGGAAATCCAAACCAAAATAACCAAGCTCCATCAGTGAACCCTTGGTTTTTGCAAACCCAAAACACGTTATTCAGTCCCGCACCTATTCCAGAAGCAAATGAAGATAAATTAGAAGCAGTTGTAGTTGAATCTTATGGAGCAGCCAGAAGTAAGAAAGCATTAGCTTCCTCTGTTTCTAATTACACCTCTATAAATGAAAATCAACTCAATATTACTTTCGATATTGCTATTCCGTATGATATTTTATCCAATGGAAAATCGCATAGCGTAGCCTTAAAAGAGTTAAAGATACCAGCAAGTTTTAGGTATTATGCGGTTCCAAAAACAGAAAAAGAGGCTTTTTTGCTAGCTGATATTGTCGATTATTCAAAGTATAATTTGCTTACAGGGGAAGCTAATATTATTTTTGAAGGAATGTATGTGGGCAAAACACAAATAAATACCAGTCAAACTACTGATACCTTAAGTTTAAGTATGGGCAGAGACAAGAAAATCAGTATAAATCGAGAAAAAGTAGCTGATAAATCAGGGACAAAATTTTTATCTTCAAAAAAAGAACAAACTTTCACGTATGACATTACGGTTCGAAATAATAAAAAAGAAAGTGTGGCATTACTTTTAAAAGACCAATATCCATTGAGCACAGACAAAGAAATTGAAATTGAATTAATAGAAAGTGACAAAGCAAAAGTGAATACTGAAACTGGCATCCTTAGCTGGGAATTGAATTTAAAACCCAACGAAACTAAAAAAATCAGAATCAGTTACAAACTAAAATATCCTAAAGATAAAGTGTTTGTTAATTTGTAAAAAAGAAGTCAACGAGCTGCTCTTAGTAGTCCCTTACCAACATAATGGACTACTAAAAACGGATCGTTATATTTACGGTGCCGGATCTGGAATTATAGTTTGAACCTCATCAATCGCCTTCAGGATTTCATCTGAAAGTGACACTTGAATTGTATTAATATTTTCTTTTAATTGTTCCAATGAGGTGGCACCAATAATTGTGCTAGTTACAAATGGCTGCTGGTCTATAAATGCCAAAGACAATTCCGTCAAGGTCAATTTGTTTTTAGCAGCAATTTCCTGATACAAGCGAGTAGCTTCTGTGCTTTGTGCGCTGCTGTATCTAGTATATTGCGGGAACAACTTGATTCTGGCATTTGGATGCGCTTCACCGGTCAGGAATTTACCGGACAAGATCCCAAAAGCCATTGGCGAATACGCCAATAAACCTATGTTTTCTCTGAGACAAATTTCAGCAGAACCGTTTTCAAAAAGTCTATTCAATAACGAATATGGGTTTTGAATTGTTTTCACTCGTGGCAGGTTGTTGTATTTACTTTCTTCTAGAAAACGCATGATTCCCCAAGGGTTTTCATTGGATAGTCCAATGTGGTTTATTTTTCCTTCTTTGACAAAGCCATCTAATGTTTCAAGAACATTATGAATATTATCTTCCCATCCATCTTCCTGAACTTTGAAGCCGCGTTGCCCAAAATAATTGGTTTTGCGTTCTGGCCAATGCAATTGGTACACATCTATATAATCCGTTTGTAGGCGTTGTAAACTTTGGTCTAATGCCAACTTGATACTGGCGGGTGAGAAATCTAAGTTTTCTCTCATATAGCCAAAATTAGGATTGGGTCCGGCAATTTTGGACGCCAAAACTATTTCTTCCCTTTTGCCTGATTTTTTGAACCAGGTTCCAATGATTTTCTCTGTACTTCCGTAGGTTTCCATTCGTGACGGAATCGAGTACATCTCAGCAGTATCAAAGAAATTAATACCTTTTTCCAAGGCATAATCCATTTGGGCATGAC
>JAGOJA010000028.1 GCA_017995345.1 Flavobacterium sp. | reverse complement strand
TTAGGATTGATAAAAGCAGCACAACGTTTTGATGAAACACGTGGTTTCAAATTCATTTCATACGCGGTTTGGTGGATTCGTCAATCGATTCTTCAAGCATTAGCTGAACAATCTCGTATTGTACGTTTGCCATTAAACAAAATCGGTTCTATCAATAAAATCAACAAAATGTACGCCTTATTAGAACAATCTAACGAGCGTCCACCATCTGCTGAGGAAATTGCAAAAGAATTGGACATGACCGTAAATGATGTAAAAGAGTCTATGAAAAACTCTGGTCGTCACTTATCAATGGATGCGCCTCTTGTTGAAGGAGAAGATTCTAACCTTTATGACGTTTTACGTTCTGGTGAATCTCCAAATCCAGACAGAGAATTAATCCACGAATCCTTGCGTACCGAAATCGAACGTTCCTTAGAAACATTGACTCCAAGAGAGGCTGATGTAGTTCGTTTGTACTTTGGTCTTGGTGATCAACACCCCATGACATTAGAGGAAATTGGCGAAACTTTCGACCTAACTCGTGAGCGTGTGCGTCAAATCAAGGAAAAAGCAATCCGAAGATTAAAACATACTTCTAGAAGTAAAATACTAAAAACCTATTTAGGATAAAATAGTCAAAATTATAAAGTCAAAAATCATAAAGTGCAACAACATTATGGTTTTTGACTTTTCCTTTCGACTAAATAAGTAACGACGGTCTGATTAACTGTTCGTTTTTTGATTGATGATTGAAACTCCGGCTGATTACCGGAGTTTTACTTTTTTCAGTAAAACTCCAGTCTGTTCGAGCAAAGCTCTCGAGTTTCCGGAGTTTTACTTTTATCCCCCCAGCCCCCGAAGGAGAAATAAAAACTGCTACTGCTTTTTTTATTGAAATTGAATTTTGATATTGTTGCTAATCTCGGCGTAACCCTGCGTTAAAACTTCGGGTCGGGCTTTCCGCTACAATCTTTTTCCTTTATTTCGCTATCGCTACATAAAGCAAAAAGGATTTTCACTGCAATCCCTTACGCAAGCAAAACGCCCAACTCACAAGATGTCCCTATTGTCAAAAAACTTTCGCAAATTGCTCTAAAAAAACTACTTTTGTACAAACAATACAACTACACAATGAAGAATACACTTATTGCACCCTCCGTACTTGCAGCCGATTTTGGAAACCTGCAACGCGACATCGAAATGATCAACAACAGCGAAGCCGATTGGTTTCATATTGACATCATGGACGGTGTTTTTGTACCTAACATTTCCTATGGAATGCCCGTTTTGGAAGCCATTAACCGACATGCAAAAAAAACAATTGATGTTCACTTGATGATTGTGGACCCAGACCGTTACATAAAAACGTTTGCTGAATTAGGAGCAAATATTCTGAGCGTACACTACGAAGCCTGCACGCACCTTCACAGAACACTACAAGCCATCAAAGCCGAAGGAATGAAAGCTGGCGTAGCAATCAATCCACACACTAATATTGATTTACTGGAAGACGTAATCAACGACATTGATTTAGTTTGCATCATGAGTGTAAATCCAGGTTTTGGAGGACAGTCTTTTATAGAAAACACCTACGCTAAAGTTGAAAAACTAAAAGCCTTAATTACTAAAAAAGGAGCAACAACTTTAATTGAAGTTGACGGTGGGGTAACTAATAAAAACGCAAAACAATTAGTCGAGGCCGGAGCAGATGTTCTGGTAGCCGGAAGTTTTGTTTTCAAAGCGGAAAATCCAACTCAAACGATACAAGATTTAAAGAGGTTAACAAGTTTCTAAAACAAAGCGTCCCATTCTCTTCACAATGGGACGCTCTATTTACAATTAGTTGTATTGCTCTAATAAGTATTTTAATAAATCGGTGGTAGTTACAATCCCCACTAATGTTTCCCCGTCACAAACTGGCAAGGCATGAAATTCATTTTTAGATAATATCTCAGCCGTTTCTCTAATAGTTGTTTCTGGAGTTATTGTAATCAAATTTTTAGCCATTACCTGATCAATTGTAAACATATTATAAACTGTTGTATCAACATCTTCTGCCTCATCATCAACAGCATCTACAAAGGAAATTCGCAATAAATCAGTGTAACTCAACATTCCTTTTATATGCTTTCCACTTACAACAGGAATGTGTCGGATTTTATTTTTTTTAAAAAGCATTTCTGCTTTTGTTAGGTCATCTGTGCTGTTTAATTTAATTACCTCTTTTGTCATTATTACTGACACTGGAACTCTATTTTTCATCGTTTTACATTTTTAAATTAGACTTAAATATACAACTCAAAAACCATAAAAAATATGACAATTATCAGCAGCATCAAAAAGAACTTAAACCATTTTATTGTATTGCTCCACTAACTATTTCATCAAATCCGTTGTAGTAAAGCTAACCAATTTTTTTTTCACTTTATGTGCATTTATTTTCAGGTGCCCCTAAAAAAACTAGAAAAATGTTCCCGATTTGGACACCTTAGGAAGGAGAAAAAATGTGAATTTTGGCATATAAAACCAAAAAAAAAACACTGTAAACATTAAATTCACAGTGTTTTGATAAAACTTATGGGGAAGTAGTGGCCGCGACAGGGTTCGAACCTGCAACCCTCAGAGTCGAAATCTGATATTCTATCCAGTTGAACTACGCAGCCATTTGATTTTAGATTTAGAAATGATAATTCCTAAATCTAAAATATTTTATGTCAATAGCTTTTTTACTATTGTAGAAATCGTTTTCCCTTCGGCTGTTCCGCCTAATTGAGCTGCTGCTAACCCCATCACTTTTCCCATTGAAGCAATTCCTGTGGCTCCCGTTTCGGCAATGATTTTTGCAATTACAGTTTCAACTTCTGCTTCGCTTAATTGTGCTGGTAAGAATTTCTCGATTACTGCAATTTGAGCCAATTCTGGTTCGGCTAGATCCAAACGGTTTTGTTCTGTAAAAATTCTAGCGCTTTCCTTACGGGTTTTCACTAATCTTTGAAGTAATTTTATTTCATCGTCAGTAGTAATTTCTTCTTTTGACCCTGTTGCTGTTTGTGCCAATAAAATCTCAGATTTGATCGCTCTTAAAGCCTCTAATGCTACTGTATCTTTGGCTCTCATGGCGATTTTGATTTCGTCCATTATGTGTACTGATAAACTCATACTGCTTTTAATTTTAATTTGGTATTCAATCTAAAAATCGAACATTGCAAACTGATTGTTTTTTTTTGAATGCCCCAGATGGTAGTGAAAAGCCTTTTTAGGAGAAAATGCATTTTTTATTGGACTTAAAAAGCGACCAAAGGAAGCTCTTTTTAGGCCTTATAAAAAAGCATTTTCGAGAAAAAGCTTGAAGCGACAGCTGGATTAAGGCCCAGCAAATTTAAATAATTTTACTCGGATTTACAAGAACAGATTGCTTGGTTGCACCAATAATTATTGAAACTCCTAACAATGATAAAAAATAACCCGAAAACTAAATGTAATTTTCGGGTTATCTCATTTTGGATTGTGATTATTAATCTACGTTATCGTGTAAATAGGAGTTGTTTGAACGCAATTGCAAATCGTTATTGCTGTCAGTTCCTACAGAAATTCTAGAATTTGTATTGTTCGCTGGATTGCTTGAAATATCAATTCCTAATCTTTTGTAAGCTGGTTCTTTTTCATATTCATCAATTTTAGAGACATTATTATGAAACTTATAATTGAATTCTTTTAATTTTTTTCTTCTTTCATCCGCTTTCATTCGCAATGATTCTTCGATAGTCATTTCCATAGGAGATATGGCATCAAAATCCACATTAGCAGTAGCCGAAGTATCAACTTGCTTCATGGTGATGTTCAATTCTGCCGGAATAGTAACTTCTGGAGTTTTTGCAACTGGCTTTGCGACAAAATCCGGCTCCACTTCCATATACTCTTCTAGAGAATATTTAATGATTCCGTTATCATTCAATTCGGTTACAGGAACAAATTGAATGGCTTCATTTACTTTGATATCACGAGTTTCATTCGTCAATTCAAAAATCACTTTGCTTTCTTCAACTTCTGCTACTGATTCAGCTTTGAAAAGAGGCAAATCAAAAGAGAAAGTAGTTTGTTCTTGTCTTTCTATAACTTTTGGCTGTACTGTTTTTGTTTCAGCTACAGGAGAAGAAATGGTGAAATCAATATCTGTAATTGGAGAAACGATTTCGAAAGTCACATCTAAATTTTTAATAAATTCAGACATCACGATTAACTCGTCATTATTGATTATTGGAGCCGCCGTAACCGGTTCAGGCACAACAACAGTGTCTTCCAACAAATCAAAAACTATTCGTTCAGTTGAATTAGAAGCTGGTGATTCTGTATTCAAATCAAACGCAGCAACAGTTTTATTGGTTAGGTTATGAACACTTCTTTGTTCATCTTCCAGCGTGTGAATGATTTTTTTTGGTTCCGTATTTACGATTTCGTTTTGTTGCTCAATATCAAAGCCTGTAGCAATAATAGTCACTGCAATTGAGTCTCCTAGCGATTCGTCTTCACCAACCCCCATTATAATATTTGCATTATGACCTGCTTCAATTTGGATGTGATCATTGATTTCTCCAATCTCGTCAATTGTAATTTCATTAGTTCCAGAAACGATAAGCAACAATACGTTTTTGGCACCTGTAATTTTATTGTCGTTTAACAACGGAGAATCCAGGGCTGCAATAATGGCTTCTTTAGCCCTGTTTTCGCCTGAAGAAGTTGATGACCCCATAATAGCCGTTCCGCTATTATACAACACCGTTTTAGCATCTCTTAAATCGATATTTTGCGTATAATGATGCGTAATTACTTCGGCAATACCTCTTGAGGCTGTCGCCAAAACTTCATCTGCTTTTGAAAATCCAGCTTTGAAACCAAGATTTCCATATACTTCTCTTAATTTATTGTTGTTGATAACAATTAAAGAGTCTACTTGTTTACGTAATTTTTCGATACCAATTAATGCTTGTTCCTGACGCACTTTCCCTTCAAACAAGAAAGGTAATGTTACAATCCCAACAGTAAGAATATCTCTTTCTTTAGCTAATTGTGCAATTACGGGTGCTGCTCCAGTTCCTGTTCCTCCGCCCATTCCAGCAGTAATGAACACCATTTTAGTATTGCGATCCAACATTTTTTCAATATCGGAAATACTTTCAATAGCTGATTGTTGACCTACATCTGGGTTTGCTCCAGCACCAAGTCCTTCTGTCAGATTTACTCCTAACTGAATTTTGTTAGGCACAGAACTGCTTTGTAAAGCCTGAGAATCCGTATTACATACGATAAAATCCACACCTTTAATCCCTTGTTTAAACATGTGATTTATAGCATTACTACCGCCTCCACCTACACCAATAACTTTGATTACATTTGATTGATTTTTTGGTAAATCAAATGAAATATTTCCAAATTCTGAGTCGCTCATCATTTTATTTGGTTTTTGATATTTATTATTAATTATTGTCTCTTTATGGGCACTGCCCTATTCTGCATTATCTAAGAAATCCTTAATCTTATCAACATAACGGTCAAAGAAATTTCTTTGAATGGTGTTTACAGTAGAAGTCGGTTTTTGATTTTTTTCCTCTTCTACATGCTCTGGAATTTCATTCACTGGACTTTGAACAATCGGTGCTCTATATCCCATTTTTGGCTCTGTAACAACCTCTTGTCGTTGTGCACTTTGTGAATTATTCTCGATACTCTTCATCACTAATCCTACAACTGTAGCATACAATGGGCTTGAAATCTCTTCATCTGAATTTCCTGCCAAATGTTCGTTTGGATACCCAATTCTAGTATCCATTCCTGTAATATACTCTACTAACTGTTTGATGTGTTTCAATTGTGCTCCACCACCAGTAAGCACTATTCCTGCAATTAGTTTCTTACGAGGATCTTCGTGACCATACGCTTTTACTTCTGTAAAAACCTGATCTATAATCTCTACTACACGAGCATGGATTATTTTAGATAGATTCTTTAAAGAAATCTCTTTAGGTTCTCGGCCTCTTAATCCTGGGATAGAAACAATTTCGTTGTCTTTGTTTTCTCCTGGCCAAGCTGACCCAAATTTAACTTTTAATAATTCGGCCTGTTTTTCAATAATAGAGCAGCCTTCTTTAATATCCTCTGTAATGACATTTCCGCCAAAAGGAATTACTGCAGTATGACGAATAATCCCATCTTTGAAAATAGCCAAATCTGTAGTTCCACCACCGATATCGATCAATGCAACTCCTGCTTCCTTTTCTTCCTGACTCAAAACAGCATCTGCCGAAGCCAATGGTTCTAACGTTAATCCTGACAATTCAATTCCGGAGCTTTGAATACATCTGCCTACGTTACGAATCGATGAAGCTTGTCCTACTACAACATGAAAACTAGATTCTAATCTTCCACCATACATTCCTATAGGCTCTTTGATTTCAGATTGCCCGTCAATTTTAAATTCCTGTGGCAAAACATGTATTATTTCTTCACCTGGTAACATTGCCAACTTATTGACTTGATCAATCAAAAGCTGAATATCACCCCCGCCAATTACTTCCTCGGGATTGTGTCTGCTAATGTAATCTGTATGTTGAATACTACGGATGTGTTGTCCTGCAATTCCCACCACTACATCTTTTATTTTATAGCCTGAATTATTTTCAGCTTCAAGTATTGCTTGTTGTATTGATTGTATGGTTTGAGTAATATTATTTACCACGCCTCTTGCCACACCTAAACTTTTAGATTTCCCTACACCTAAAATTTCTAGTTTACCATATTCATTTTTCTTGCCTATCATGGCAACTATTTTAGTTGTCCCAATATCTAGACCTACTGCAATATTCTCTTTTTCCATTATCTATTATTTAGTGCAAACTACTTGTTCCGTAAATCGGAGGTCGATTTTTTTATATTTATACAACGAACTATCTAAAACTGCTTTTTGAAAAAAAGCTTTGTAATTTTTAAACTTATGCTCCATATTTATCAATTTACCAAAATCTATTTGGAAATCAAAATTTCTGTTGTGCATTTTTAAGCTACCATTTGGCATAATTTCAATTCCGATGATGTTTTTTTTCAAAAATGGATCATCATGAATTATGCGTAACAATTGCGCTAAATCTTCGTTATTATTTTTATTGATTCCTCCTGAAACAAGTGGAACTCTTGCTGTAAAATTAGTTGACAAAGGCATTCTATTTCCCTCGTAATCAATATAGAAAGAACCTTCATTATCAAAAATTCTAGCAATAGGAGTTTTCTGTCTTACCACTGCTTTTAAGACACCATCAATACTCACATATACATCTGATTTTTCAATCATTTCTTGTGCATTGAGGTTTTTTTCCAACTTATTCAAATCTAAATTAACTTTTTGGATGCTGGATACCCCTTCATTATTTTCTATTAACAATTTATTAACCGTTTCCTGCTTGACAAAAGGCTCGGTATTTCCTACAAACAAAATAACTGATTTTGTGAGTTTTCTATTTTCATTTCTTTTTGAGGTAAATGAAAATAGAAAAATTACTAACACAAACATCAGTAATAATCGAATATTTGTCCAATTAAAAAGTTTCATTTATTGCTTTTTTAATTAATGGTACTAACTCACCAATATCTCCTGCACCAATCGTCACAATAATAGTCGCGTCACTTGCTAAAATTGATGGAATTAAATCGTTTTTAACAACCAATTTTCTATTGACATTTGTCATTTTATCCATCAGCCATTGCGAATTTACGCCTTCCATGGGTTGTTCACGAGCTGGATAAATATCTAATAAAATAACTTCATCAAATACGGATAAGCTTTTGGCAAAATCATCTGCAAAATCTCTTGTTCTACTAAACAAATGAGGCTGAAAAATCGCTAGCACTTTTTGTCCCGGATACAATTCTCTTACAGCCTGATTTACTGCGTTTATCTCTGTAGGATGATGCGCATAATCATCTATATATACTTTAGACTCTGTCTTTATTTGATACGAAAATCTTCTTTTTATCCCTTTAAATGATGCTAGCGCTTTTGCGATGGCCTCAGTTGGGGTACCAAATAAATTTGCCATTGCAATAGCCATTAACGCATTCATTAAATTATGTCGTCCTGGTAATCCAAAATGTAAATCTTTAATTACCTCTTTCGGAGTTTGTACATCAAAAATGTAACTACCATCTCCAACTCTTACATTAAACGCTTTATAAACTGCATCTTCATCCACCGCACACACAACACCTTCAATAGGCAATTCTCTGGTAATAAACAACTTAGTTTTATCCGTAATTTTAGAAGCAAATTCTATAAAAGACGCTTCAATCGCTTTGCTAGTGCCATAAATATCTAAATGATCGGCATCCATTGATGTAATACATGCAATATTAGGGTGCAAATGCAGGAAGGAACGATCAAATTCATCCGCCTCAACAACGGTTATAGTTGTACCACTTCCTATTAAATTTGAATTATAATTCTCCACTATTCCCCCAATAAAAGCAGTAACATCTGCTCTGCTTTCGTGCAAAATATGTCCTAGAATCCCGGACGTGGTTGTTTTTCCATGCGTACCAGCCACTGCAAAACAAAAAGTGTCTTTAGTAATCAATCCCAAAACTTCGGCTCTCTTTTTTATTTCAAAACCTCTTTCTACAAAATAATTCCATTCTGAATGCGTAACCGGGACTGCGGGCGTAATAATCACCAGCGTATTTTCGATAAAAAAATCCTTTGGTATCAAATCAATAGCATCTTCAAAATGAATTGAAATCCCGCTTTCAATCAATTCATTAGTAAGGACAGAAGGCGTTTTATCATATCCGCAAACTTGCTTTCCCAGGTTCTTGAAATAACGAGCTAAATTGCTCATTCCTATGCCACCAATTCCTATAAAATAGACGTTACGTATTTGATTCAAGTTCATTTTCGTTTCTTTCTTTATTCCTTCTTATTTTCTATCTATCAGCTTTACAATTTCATCTACAATTTGTCTTGTAGCTTCAGGCATAGCCAATTTCTTTATATTTTCACTCAACATTTTTTGTTTAGCCTCATCATTCAACACAGACTCAAACACAAGACTGAATTGCGAATCGAGTTCTGATTCTTTAATCAAAAAAGCTCCATTTTTATCTACTACGGCTTGCGCATTTTTTGTTTGATGGTCCTCTGCAACGTTAGGAGACGGAATAAAAATTACCGGTTTCCCAACAATGCATAATTCTGATACTGACGAAGCTCCTGCACGAGAGATTACTACATCTGCTGCAGCGTAAACTAAGTCCATTCTATCTATAAACGCATGCACCTGAATGTTTTCATTCTCTTCAAAGCGTTTGTATTGGTCATAATACAACTTGCCACATTGCCATATTACTTGCGTATTGTGAGCTGAAAATAACAAAATTTCTTTGGCTATTAATTCATTTATTTTTCTAGCACCTAAACTACCTCCTAGAACCAAAAGAGTTTTTTTGGCAGGATCTAGATTAAAATGCTGTAATGCTTTTTCTCTTTTGCTAGCAATATCTATTAAATCCTGACGCACAGGATTTCCAGTTAAAATCATTTTCTCTTTTGGAAAAAATCGTTCTAAATTTTCATAAGCAACACAAATCTTATTTGCTTTTTTACTTAACAACTTATTAGTAATCCCTGGATATGAATTTTGTTCTTGAATAACGGTCGGAACTCCTGCTAAACCAGCCATCTGCAATAAAGGTCCACTTGCAAAACCTCCAGTACCAATAACTACATCTGGTTTGAATTTACTGATTATCGTGCGTGATTTTAGCAAACTGCTAATTAATTTCACTGGAAAAAGCGTGTTGTCAAACGTCAACCTTCTTTGTAATCCTGCAATCCATAACCCAATAATTTTATACCCAGCCTGAGGTACTTTTTGCATTTCCATTTTATCTTTGGCACCAACAAAAAGGAATTCAGCATCTGGAAAACGAGATTTTAATTCATTAGCAATAGCAATTGCTGGATAGATATGTCCTCCAGTTCCGCCACCGCTCAATATGAATTTGTACTGTTTCATTATATTAAAATTACTGAATTGTTATTGTTTTAAAAATTATATTTTCTAAAATATATTACTTATTTAATACCGCCTGCATTGGATTTTTTGCTTTGTCTTCGATAGAATATCCTTCTTCTAAAATAGGATCCTCTTCTAATTCTCTGTCTATTAATTTTTGAAGTGCTTCTTCCCTTTTGGCAGCATCTTTTAATTCCTGAGCAACTTCCTCTTCTTTTTTGGTCACACCTATAATAATTCCAAGTGCGATACAAGTCATCCAAATAGAAGTTCCTCCACTACTTATTAATGGCAAGGTCTGTCCTGTAACAGGCAATAATTCAACAGCTACCGCCATATTAATCATCGCTTGAAAAATCATTGGAAAACCAAGTCCTATGACTACTAATTTTCCAAATAATGTAGTTGCTTTATGCGAAGCAATGACAAACCGGAAAAGCAATAACAAGTACAATGACAAGACAATCAATCCGCCTATTAATCCATATTCCTCAATGATAATCGCATAAATAAAATCAGAAGATGACTGTGGCAAAAAGTTTTTTTGAACACTTTTACCTGGCCCTAATCCATAAATCATACCCGATGCTATGGCAATTTTTGCTTTTTCTATTTGATAATTATCCTCATCCGGTTTATTTGTACTAAAACTTTCAATTCGGCTTTCCCAAGTTCTTACTCGGCTAAACATCTTCGCATCAGGAAAAGCTTTTGAAATCAACACAAAAAAAGAAAGAAACAGAATTCCTGAACCCACTATAATTGCAATATATTTCATCGGATACCGCCCAATAAACACTAACATTAATACCATCGAAAATATTAACGCTGCAGTAGAAAAATTTGAAGGAAGTATAAAGATCAACGTCATAAAAACTGGAAACCAAAGCTCTTTTAATGATTCGACAAAATCAATAGCTTTATCTCTAGTTTTGGATAAATAACGTGCTACAAAAACAAATAAAACTAACGACGCAAAAGCTGACGGTTGAAACGAAATGCCCACAAACGGGATTTGAAGCCATCTGCTTGCATTTGCTCCCCCTATTACCGTTCCTTTTATCATTGTAATGGCAAGAAAAACCCAAACTACAGGTAACAACCATTTAGAAAAAGATCTAAAATAATGATACGGAATCTTATGAATGTAATAAATAATTGCAAAACCACAACAAATATGAATTAAATGTTTTACTAAATACCCTAAAGTATTTCCTGTTCCACGACCCAAATAGGCCAAATTACTACTCGCACTTAAAACAGGCATAAACGAAAACAAGGCTAATAAGGCCACGAATGACCAAATACCTTTATCTCCTTTTAGATTACCTATTAATTGTTTCATAATGCTATTTGTATGAAGTTTATTGATATCAAAAAATAAATCAGTTTCTATTTCAAATTTTAGAATTTAAACTTTTCTATAAATTTTTTACAGCTTTTTTAAATTGATTCCCTCTGTCTTCATAACTTTCAAATAAATCAAAACTTGCACAAGCTGGTGACAACAACACTGAATCTCCTTTTTCAGTTAAACGCTGCGCCATTTTTACCGCATCAGTCATTGTAGAGACTTCGACCATGATGTCAACTACATTTCCAAAAACATCTATAATTTTTTTATTGTCAACTCCAAGACAGATAATCGCTTTTACCTTTTCACGAACTAATGACATCAATTCAGTATAATCATTTCCTTTATCAACACCACCCACAATCCAAACCGTAGGTGTATTCATACTATCTAAAGCAAAAAAAGTAGCATTTACATTTGTTGCTTTTGAATCATTAATATATTGAACGTTCTGGATTTTCAAAACTTTCTCAAGACGATGTTCTACTCCTTGAAAATTGGAAAGACTCTCCCTGATTGTAGCTTTTCTTATTTGCATTAATTTTGCCACAGAGGTTGCTGCCATTGCGTTTTTCATGTTATGTTTTCCTTCTAAAGCAATGTATTCTGTATCCATTGTAAGCTCTTCTCGGTTGATTTTTATTTCCATTTTGTTGTTTTTTATATAAGCTCCTTCGCTGAACGTTTTAGTCAATGAAAAAGGAATTAATTTTGCTTTTGTTGTGTGCGTCTTGAACCATTCATTTATAGCTTCGTCATCTGCATCGTACAGGAGGTAATCGTCCTCCGTTTGATTCATGGTAATTCTAAACTTTGAATCAATGTATTTCTCATATTTATAATCGTACCGATCTAAATGATCCGGACTAATATTTGTAATAATGGCAATATGCGGTTTGAAATTTACTATCCCGTCCAGTTGAAAACTACTCAGCTCCAGCACATAGGAATCGTATTTATTATCTGCAATTTGCCAAGCAAAACTCTTTCCAATATTTCCTCCCAATCCTACATTCAAACCTGCTGATTTTAGCAAATGATGCGTGAGCATGGTAGTAGTTGTTTTTCCATTACTACCAGTAATCCCAATTATGGTTGCATCTGTAAAAGGAGCTGCAAACTCGATTTCTGAAATTACAGGAATCCCTTTTTCAAAAAGCTTTTTAACTATTGGTGATTTCTCAGGTATTCCAGGGCTTTTCATCACCACATCAGCATTCAAGATCAAATTTTCCGTATGCTTTTCTTCTTCCCAAGCAATTCCATTAATGATAAGAACCTCTTTATAATTGCCTTTTATCTTTCCAAAATCAGATACAAAAACTTCATATCCTTTTTTCTTTCCCAGAATTGCAGTTCCAACACCGCTTTCGCCTCCACCTAAAATGACTAACCTCATGTTATCTTAATTTTAAAGTGACAATTGACAATATAGCCAGCATGATAGCAACAATCCAAAATCTAGTTACTATTTTACTTTCGTGATACCCTTTTTTCTGATAGTGATGATGCAAAGGCGACATTAGAAATATTCTTCGGCCTTCGCCAAAGCGTTTCTTGGTATACTTGAAATAACTTACTTGAAGAACAACAGAAAAATTTTCGACAAGAAAAATTCCACATAACAAAGGAATCAGCATTTCTTTTCGAACAGCAATTGCCAAAACAGCAATAATTCCGCCTATTGTTAAACTTCCTGTATCTCCCATAAATACGGATGCTGGATACGAGTTGTACCAAAGAAATCCAATCAATGACCCTACAAATGCGGCAATAAAAACCGTCATTTCCCCAGAATTAGGGATGTACATTATATTCAGATAATTAGAGAAAATAATATTCCCCGAAACGAATGTAAATATCCCTAAAGCCAAAACAGAGACTGCTGACGTTCCTGCAGCGAGTCCGTCAATCCCATCTGTTAAATTGGCACCGTTAGAAACCGCTGTAATGATAAAAATGACCACTGGAATAAAAACCAACCAAGCCCATTTTTCATATCCTTCACCTGTCCATGCCAATAATTCAGCATAATCAAATTCATTATTTTTAAAGAAAGGGATTGTAGTAGCTGTAGATTTTTCCTCAATTGGCGCAGGCTTAACCACTGCAGTGGTTGGTGCTTTAAAAACATCCGAAGTAGAAGTATCTTTACGAACCGTCACACCTGCATGAAAATAAAGAACTACACCTACAATTAAACCCAACCCTACTTGTCCAAAAACTTTGAATATTCCTTTTAAACCTGCTTTATCTTTCTTGAAAATTTTAATATAATCATCTATAAAACCTATTGTCCCCATCCAAAGCGTGGTAACAATCAACAAAACAATGTAAATGTTATGCAGTTTTGCAAAAAGCACAACTGGAACCAAAGTGGCAAATATGATAATTAGCCCTCCCATTGTAGGTGTACCCGCTTTTTCGTTCTGGCCTGCTAATCCAAGTTCACGAACAGTTTCTCCTACTTGCTGCCTTTGCAAAAAACGGATGATTCTTTTTCCATAAATGGTTGACAACAGCAACGACAACATCAATGCTAATGCCGATCTAAAAGTAATGTACTGAAAAACACCTGTTCCAGGAACATCTAATGTTTTATCTAAATATTCAAATAAATAGTATAGCATATTTGGTTATGGGTTATTTGGTTATTTATTTATTAAGTTGTTCTAAAATTTCCTTTACCGTTTCCATATCGTCAAAATGTTGACGAATGCCTTTAACCTCTTGGTATGTTTCGTGACCTTTACCAGCAATTAATATGATATCATTAGGCTGAGCCAATTGACAAGCCGTTTTTATAGCTTGCTTCCTATCTGTAATCGTCAATATTTTTTTATGGTTTTGAGGTGCAACACCTTGTTCCATTTCAGCAATAATAACTTCAGGATCTTCGTTTCTTGGATTGTCCGAAGTAAGAATTGCTTTGTCACTCAATTCAGCTGCAATACCAGCCATAATTGGTCGCTTGGCTTTGTCTCTATTTCCTCCGCAGCCTACAACCGTGATTAATTGTTCGTTTTTAGTTCGAATGTCATTGATGGTTTTCAACACGTTTTCTAATGCATCTGGCGTATGTGCATAATCCACAATCGCAGTAATATTTGAAGTCGACACAATGAATTGAAAACGCCCCGAAACACTTTCTAAATCTGACATTAGGCGCAGTACTTCTAAGCTTTCCATTCCCAGTTCAATCGCAGTTCCATAAATAGCCAATAAATTATAGGCATTAAATGTTCCTATCAATTTTACCCAAACTTCATTTCCATTTATTTTTAACAACAAGCCTGACAATTGATTCTCTAGGATTTGTGCTTTATAATCGGCATATGATTTTAAAGCATAGGTCAATTTTTTTGCCACAGTATTCTGCAACATCACTTGCCCGTTTTTATCATCAATGTTTGACAATGCAAAGGCTGTTTTGGGCAGATTATCAAAAAACGATTTTTTTACATCTCTATATTCTGCAAAAGTTGGGTGATAATCCAAGTGATCGTGAGACAAATTGGTAAAAATGCCTCCAACAAAATGCAATGCTTCTGTTCTTTTTTGATGAATTCCGTGAGAACTTACTTCCATAAAACAATATTCAACTCCGTTTTCCACCATTTCTGCCAGATACTGATTTATCGTAACTGAATCTGGTGTGGTATGAGTCGCTTTATATTCAATGTCGTCCACTAAAATTTTTACTGTAGAAAGTAATCCAACTTTAAAACCAGCTTTTTTGAATAACTGGTACAACAACGAAGCGATAGTCGTTTTGCCATTAGTTCCTGTAATTCCTACCAATTTCAAGTTCTGAGACGGATCTCCAAAATAATTTGCAGCCATAAATGCTAAGGCTGAGTTGGTGTCTTTTACCTGAACATAGGTGATTCCTTTAGCAATATTTTCTGGAAAAGTGTCGCAAATTACTGCAACTGCCCCTTGTTGAATTGCTTTTTCGATAAAAAAATGTCCATCAGCAATTGCGCCACGAATAGCTACAAAAATATCATTCGCTTCAATTTTCCTAGAATCAAAATCTACTTTATTTACAACAATATCCGTCGGGCCCTTTACGGCTAGAATGGCTACTTTGTACAATATGTCTTTTAGTATACTCATGATAATTCTAATAATATCGTTGTGTTTTTTACTAAATTCTGTCCAGCTTCTACCGATTGTTTTTTTACTTTCCCAACGCCAAGCACTCTTACTTTCAAGCCTAGATTACCCAATAAAGCCACAGCGTCCATTCCTGACATTCCTTTTAAATTTGGAATTACTTTTTGTTTATTCTGAGATTTAACAAAATAAGCGTCATAATTCTTTTCTTGTTTTGGGATCTTTCTATCTAAGTTTTTAATTTCATTTGTTGAAGGCGCATCGGTAAATATTTTTTGTGCAATCCTTTTAAAAACTGGTCCTGCCACATCGGCACCATAAAAATTATTAAGAGCTGTATTAGGTCTGTGAACCACAACTATACAAGAATACTTAGGTTGATCTGCCGGGAAATAGCCTACAAAGGAAGATGCATAATACATTCCAGATCTACCAGTTTTCCCATAATCGACTTGTGCCGTTCCTGTTTTTCCTGCCATAGAAAAATCTTTTGAATACAGTTTAGACCCTGTGCCTTTTTTTACTACGTTCTCTAAAACAGCACGTAATTTCAAAACAGTTTCTTGCGAGCAAATTCTTGGATTTAAAACTTCTTTCTCATATTTTTTGATAGTTCTGTTCCATTCTTTAATTTCGGAAACAAACTGAGGCTTAACCATTTCTCCATTATTGGCAACTGCATTATAAAACGCTAATGTTTGCATTGGCGTGATAGATACACCGTATCCAAATGCCATCCAAGGAAGCGAGATATTTGACCAATGTTTGTCTTTTGGCTGCGGAATATAAGGCTTCCCTTCTCCTTTAATCGAAAGCCCCAATGGTTTATTTAATCCAAAATCATTAAGATGGTTTACAAATTTAGAAGGGTTGTTCTTGTAAGCCTCGTAAACCGCTTGAACCATCACCGTATTAGAAGAAAGCTCAAAGCCTCTAGCTAAGGATATTTTACCATAACCACCTTGATTCGAGTCCCGTACTTTTTTTCCAGAATAAGTTAGAACTCCACCTTTACTATCATAAACAGTACTGGTATCTGCTTTTTTGTCTTCAAGAAGCGCCATTAAATCAGCTAATTTATAAGTAGAACCTGGCTCATGAGATTCGGCCACTGCATAATTAATTTTTTCGTAATAGGATCCATCATTCGCTCTCCCCAGATTTGAAATAGCCTTGACATGTCCTGTTTTTGTTTCCATAACTACAACACAACCATGATCTGCCTCATATATTTCTAACTGTTTTAGCAATGCATGATGTGCAATATCTTGGATATAAACATCTATTGTTGATATCACATCATATCCATCTTGAGGATCTACTTCATTAGTATCGCGTATGGGCTTCCACTGTCCTTTAGCAATTTTTTGCTTTAAAATTTTACCGTCTTTACCATTCAAATATTCCCTAAAAGACCATTCGATTCCTTTTCCGTCAAGCGATTCTCCATTAGCAGTTCGTTCATAACCTACTGTACGTTCAGCAATTTTCCCTATTGGATGTTCTCTTACTGTTTCTTGCTCAACAATAATCCCTCCTTTATAAGCTCCTAGATTAAATAAAGGAAAATCTTTAATTTTTATATATTCGGTATAACTTAAGTCTCGCGCTACTAAATAATATCTATTTTTATTTGCTCTGGCTTTTCTTAATTCATTTTCATAATAATTAGTTGATTTCCCCAAAAGCTGAGCTAATGAATCTGACAATGTCTTTATGTTTTTTTCAAAAGCCTCCGATTTAGATGCAACAGCGTCAAAACGTATCTCGTAATTTGGAATTGATGTAGCTAAAAGACTTCCATCAGCAGAATAAATATTCCCTTTATTAGCCGGGATTACAAAATTCCTAACCGTTCTTTCTTTAGCTAATTCTCTGTAATAATCACCTTCAACCCACTGAAGATTAGTTAATTTGACAACAATAGCGATTGCCATCAAAAAGATAGCAAAAGCCACTAGATAAATTCTGTAGGATATATGTTTATCTTCTACTGCCATATTTTTTTAAAAAAGTTTTTTTCTTCTTCTTTTGCTACTTTGATTTTTACTGGAGGAACAGTTGAGGGAAATATTTCTTTTATTTCCATTTTCTGAGAAACAGTTGATTCCATTTTCAACTTCATTAATTCAGAGCGTCTGTCTACAAATTCTGACCGCAATTCTTTTACTTGATTTGTTAAATCTGCAATTTTAAAAACCTTCTGTTCAAAACGTTGTGTATTTGCAATCATAACGATAGCCAAAAAAATAATGAAAACGATAAAACGCCAATTCTTCATGGCATCATCATCAATAAGGAATCGCGCTTTTAAAATGTTGTATATTCTCTTTTTCATTTTCCCTTCTTTACAAAAACTCAAATCATCCTTATAATTCTATTTTTTCTGCAATTCTTAATTTTGCACTTCTCGCTCTATTATTTAGTTTAATTTCTTCATTATCAGGAACAATTAATTTCCCAATTGTTTTAAATGGAACTGAAAAATTCCCAAAAAAATCACGTTCAGGTTCTCCTTGAAACATTCCATTTTTCATAAACCTTTTAACCAATCTGTCTTCTAATGAATGGTATGATATCACGCTCAATCTTCCCTTTGGATTTAATATTTCTAAGGATTGCTCCAAAAACTCTTTCAAAACATCCATCTCCTGATTTACTTCAATTCGAATGGCTTGATAGATTTGAGCTAATATTTTATTTCGAACTCTTTCTGGTAAATGTCGCGCCAAAACCTCCTTTAATTCATCCGTTGTTTTGATTGGTTGATTTTCTCTAGCTTCTATAATTGTCTTTGCCAAAGCAGGTGCACTTTTCAATTCTCCGTAATCCAAGAACACTCTTCTTAAATTTGGCTCATCATATTCATTCACCACACGGTACGCATTCAAATCATTTTTTTGACTCATCCTCATATCCAATCCAGCATCAAAACGAGTAGAAAAACCTCTTTCGGCAACATCAAACTGGTGCGACGAAACCCCCAAATCTGCTAAAATCCCATCCACACTTTTGACACCATAAAAACGCAAAAACCGTTTTATGTGTCTAAAATTTTCATTAATAAGCACAAATCTTTCATCCTGCAAAGCATTCGCCAAGGCATCTTCATCCTGATCAAAAGCAAACAGTTTTCCTTTTGTCCCAAGTCTGCTCAAAATTTCTTTCGAATGACCTCCGCCACCAAAAGTTACATCGACATAAATGCCGTCAGGCTTAATATTCAAACCATCTACTGATGCCTGAAGCAAAACAGGATTATGATATTCCATTGTTGTCGTCATTTAAATTCCCCATTACTTCTTCGGCTAAATCTGCAAAATCCATATCTTCACCACTTATTGATTTTTCGTATAAATCCTTATCCCAAATCTCAACTATATTCACCGCTGAAGAAAACACTACCTCTTTTGTAATACTAGCGAAAGCCACTAAATCTTTAGGAACTAATAACCGTCCTAAAGCATCAATTTCGACCACTTTGACACCAGCAGTAAACCTGCGGATAAAGTCATTGTTTTTCTTTACAAATCGATTTAATTTATTGATTTTTTGCATCATCAAATCCCATTCTTGCATAGGATACAACTCTAAACATGGTTGAAAAACGGAACGCTTCAAAACAAAACCGTTTTGAAGAGAAGCAGCCAATTGCTTTTTCAGAGGCGCTGGTATAAGCAACCTTCCTTTAGCATCGGCTTTACATTCGTATGTTCCTACAATTGCATCCAAGAAAAAGTATTAAATGATATAGAGCAAAAATATAAAAAATATTACCACTATTTACCACTAACTACCACTTTGTTAATAAGTTTAACCACTTTTTCGCAAAAAACCCTATTTCATATACATTTAAAACATTGAAACCTATTCCTATATATGTTAGCAACTTAATGATGTAAAACCTACCATTCAGTAGCTTAAAATCTGGCTTTAAAAAAAGATTCAAACAGCAATGAATTAAAAAAAAAGCCGATTGGTGTTTTAAAAAAAACTAGTTATTACATGCTATTCTCGAAATAATTTTAGAATTAAAAACTGTAGTAAGAATTAATTTTTATTTATTAAATCATATATTTGTCAAAATTGAAAATCTGGTTTGAAACAAAATGGAAAAAAACTATAAAAAAGAAGGTAGATATAGCTATTATGAAGCTGGTGAAGGAACTCCAATCGTCATTTTACATGGACTTATGGGAGGGCTTAGTAACTTTGACGCGGTTGCAAATTACTTTTCTACCAAAGGATATAAAATAATCATTCCAGATTTACCTATATACACTCAAAACATTTTAAAAACAAATGTGAAGAGTTTTGCAAAATACGTTAAAGACTTTATCACTTTCAAAGGATTAGACAGAGTTATACTGTTAGGAAATTCATTAGGTGGTCATATTGCCTTATACCACACTAAAATGTATCCCGAAAAAGTAGCCGGACTAATAATAACTGGCAGTTCTGGTCTTTATGAAAGTGCCATGGGCGACAGTTATCCAAAAAGAGGGGATTACGAATACATTAAGAAAAAAGCGGAAGATGTGTTTTATGACCCAAAGATAGCCACCAAAGAATTAATTGACGAAGTATACGAATCTGTAAATGACCGAATCAAATTGATAAAAACATTGACGATTGCAAAAAGTGCCATTCGTCATAATATGGCAAAGGACCTACCTAAAATGCATGTTCAAACCTGCATTATTTGGGGGAAAAATGACAAAGTTACTCCGCCGGATGTTGCAGAGGAATTTCATAAATTATTACCTAACTCAACCTTGTATTGGATTGACAAATGTGGTCATGCGGCTATGATGGAACATCCTGAAGAATTTAATCGTTTGCTCGAAGAATGGTTGATAAAAACTAATTTATAAACCCTTAAAAACGGTTTATCACATACTTAGAATATGAAAATAAATACTGCCGAGTTCATCATAAGCAACTCAGATGTAGCCAAATGTCCAAAAGATTTTTTGCCAGAATATGCTTTTATTGGCCGCTCAAATGTTGGGAAATCGTCCTTAATAAACATGCTAACTAATCATAAAAAACTAGCAAAAACATCTGGCAGACCTGGAAAAACGCAATTGATAAATCATTTCTTGATCAATGACAATTGGTATCTAGTCGATTTACCTGGATATGGTTACGCTAAAGTATCCAAAAAGACAAAATCTATTTTTCAAGAGTTTATTACTGATTATTTCGAGACTAGAGAACAATTAGTTTGTGCTTTCGTTTTGATCGACATACGTCTTGAAGCACAAACCATAGATATTGAATTCATGTCCTACATGGGCGAAAGCGAAATTCCTTTTTGTATCATTTTTACAAAAGCTGATAAAATAAGTAAAGTGAAAATAGATTCTCATGTTGCCGCTTACAAAAAGAAAATGTACGCTAACAATTGGGCCGAAATGCCACATTATTTTGTAACCTCAGCGACAGAATCTACAGGGAAAGAAGAATTATTAGGCTATATTGACGAAGTAAATCAAGAAGTGTTTAAGAATAAGAGTCGATTTTAAACGCACCACATAATTTTAAAACACAAAAAATCCCAAAACTTAACAACAATAGTTTTGGGATTTTTATTTTAGGTTCGAAAACCACTCTATTTCGTCAACTCCAGTTTTTCAGCAAAATAATCGCAGAAATCTTTCATAGTATCGGCCATTTTCTCGTCATCAGTAGCGCGCTTGAAGGTCTCAGACATAGCCACTAAAGTCTGGTGAAAGAAAATTTTCATTTCATCGACCGGCATGTCCTTTGTCCATAAATCAATTCGCATACTTTCCTTAGCTTTGCTATCCCAAATAGACAACATAATGGCCTTAGCCTCCTCTTGCTCTATTCCGCCGTCTTGAGCGGACCACATTAATTTTTCTGGAACACGATTTTCATCTAATTCAACTAGAAACTTAATTTCTGATGTGTTTTTATTTGACATTATTTTTTTGGTTTGTATTTTGATTTCGAAAATATTTCTTTTGCGTCCGTTTTTAATAAATCTGCAACAGGCACCTTATTGTTTTCCATATAAGAACGTACCATTTGCCAACCAATCCAAGCACCAACTTGTCCTGGAGATTCATTATCAATTTCTAAATAAAATTTAGAAAATGGAGCTGGATTAATAAATCGTGTTACTAGTTTTTGATCAGCGCTATACAACAGCTCCCCTTCAATAAAGTAACGCCACATATAACTTTCATTTTCCTCGCACCATTTAATTTGCTCCGGAGTATATCCCATTTTTTCTGCATCGCTGTAATCTGGCAACAATACATCTTTTAGATACAATTGTTTTCCTCTATAAATCATTTGACTTAGCAAATCTTTGTCCATAACACTCGGAATTTTTCGTGATGAGAAACTGGAAACAATATCCGGCATAATTTGTTTTTGCTCAAAATTTTGCTTTATATAATTGGGAAACTGATAAAATTTATGGTTTTTTCCTAAATACAGCTCGAGCGAAATAATAACCAGACTGTCCGCATAAATAGCCTTATTCGTATAATCCATTTCAGAGATTATGGTGATCACTTTGGGTGTTTTTGTTTCAGGGAAATAATATTTAATATGTTTAAAGAGCAACTCCAAATCTGCTTTTACAGGTTCAAAATCAGCATATTTTTTTTGAACTTCCGTATGAACTTCTCTCCAAATTGGATCTTGCATTTTATCTAACCAGACACTGTCGTCATTTCCAGCAGGAAAGAAAAACGGAAAAGCTGTTTTTACTTTTTCTAAATCCTTTGGAGGCGTTTCAAAAAATATTTTATCAAAACGTTCAACCTTCAATTCTAAAGGAATTGCCGTTACAGCATTTTCTGTTTTGTTTTTCTTATCGCACGATAGAAAAAAGAGACAAGTGACTACAATAAATGGATGTATTTTCATATTTATTAATTAAATTTGTTTCCAAAGAATTAAAGGAAACGAATGCACAACATATTGATTTTGCAAATATACATTCCTGCTTTTTAAAACGTAAACTATTATGATTAAAAAAAGAACAATCCAGGTTGAAAAAGTAAATATGCATATTGTAAATTGGTTAAAAACGTATGCTGAAAATGCAAAAGTAAGTGGATTTGTTATCGGGATTTCTGGCGGAATCGATTCTGCAGTGACCTCAACACTGTGCGCACAAACAGGGTTAAAAGTTTTATGTGTTGAAATGCCCATCCATCAAGCGCAAAGTCACGTAACTCGAGGACGCGAACATATTGAGTACTTAAAAAATAGATTTCAAAATGTGACTAATATTGAAGTCGACTTAACATCAGTCTTTGAAACTTTTAAAAAAATAGTGCCTGACGGTTCAGACGTTGACAAACTAAATTTATCACTGGCAAACACTCGCGCTAGGTTAAGAATGACTACTTTATATTACTTTGCAGGCTTACACAGCCTTTTAGTTGCCGGTACAGGTAATAAAATAGAAGATTTTGGAGTAGGTTTTTATACAAAATACGGCGACGGCGGAGTCGATTTGAGTCCAATTGCTGATTTAATGAAATCCGAAGTACATCTCTTAGGAAGTTATTTAAAAATACCAGAATCCATATTAAAAGCCTCTCCTACCGATGGCTTGTTTGGTGATGACAGAACTGATGAAGATCAATTAGGAGCTAGTTATGACGAATTAGAATGGGCGATGTTAGAAAACGAAGCAGGAAAATCCTCAGATGATTTTTCAGGAAGAGAAAAAATTGTTTTAGATATTTATAAACGATTAAATACTATTAATCAGCACAAAATGACAGCAATTCCCGTTTGTTTCATCCCAAATGAATAAAGAAATGATATTTTATATTGATTTGCAATTAATTACAGAATTTAATTATTAATTTTACAATTCCAAATAACAAATAATTTTAAAAAATTAAAAATCATGATTAAAGTATGTATAGCCGATAACTATCCTGTTGTGCATTTTGGAGTAAAGTCTTACTTTAAAGATAATGCAGAGATATCACTAGTTGCCAACGTTGGTAATTTTTTGATGGTCCGGGATATTCTTCAAACAAAAGAAATTGATGTATTAATTTTAGACTTGGAACTAGAAGGTCTTGCCAGTATTTTTGAGGTCAAAGCACTTTTGAAAAATTTTCCAAAAACTAAAATTATTATCTTCAGTGGTCTTTCAGAACAAATTTATGCGCCAAATGCCATAAAAGCCGGTGTTTCTGGCTTTGTGCATAAATCAGAGAAATTAGAAACTTTAGGTCAATCGATTATTAAAGTCCACCAAGGAAAAATAATCATGAATGAGACCGTGAAGAAAAACCTAGCTTTAATAGCTAAACAAAGTAAAAGCGAACGTTTGTACCGTAAACTTTCTAATAGAGAAGTCGAGGTTTTACGTTATTTAAGTGACGGAAAAAAGAATCACGAGATTGCTGACATCCTAAAACTTAATGAAAAAACCATTAGTACGTATAAATTACGATTGTTAACAAAACTGAATGTTACTAATTTAGTAGATTTAGTAAACAAAGCAAAAACTTTAGAGATAGTTTAATACCGCGACATAACTCTCCCTAATTTTTTCGAAAAGGAATGGATTAATACATTGTAATCCATGACCATAGACAAAGGCTCTGTATTATCTGAATTAGCTTCAGATGATATAGAGCTTTTTAATTCTTCGATGATTTTGCCCACCAAATACCAACGCAAGGTCAAAATAGTCTCCGAAACATCCTGTCCTATCGTATCGTTTTTTGATTTTGGAAAAATATTCTGCCCTACCCAATCGTGCAAAACAACTCGTTCGTCCTCCATCAAAATATCGGTTACTTCTTGTGCAAAATCAACCTGTAATCGCATTAAATACTGCTCTAAACTAAAATTTTCATTGTGATGATAATAGTTGATTAAATCATTAAATATATCTCTAAACAATGGATTTGCCAATTCAACTTCATCTTCTTGTAGACTGAGATAGATTCGTTGATATACCTTATACACTTTCTTTTCAGTTACAGTTTCAATTTTTCCTTCATCGTTTGTTCTCAAAAATGTATCTTCAAACTCTGCGTCTTTGTTCCCATATAACAAAAGAATCTCAATAATTTTCCTTTCCAGGCGATATAAAATATCAACTTTTTCAGCTTCAATTGGATTTTCATTTTTTACGACTTCAAATGCCTTTTGCTCCTGTTTTTGTTTTTTTCCAACTTCCAAAACATCTTTTTGGACTAATTGGGCCAAAGTACTTTGTAAAACTTGCTCCGAAATATCCATAATACGAGAGCACTCCTGAATGTAAATTTCGCGTTGAATTCTATCCGGAATTTTAGAAATACTCACGACCATATCCCTGATCAAATCAGCTTTTTTTATTGGATCATTCTTGGCTTCGTTCATCAAAAGCGAGGCTTTGAACTGGATGAAATCTTTAGCGTTATTTTCGAGGTATGAAACTAAATCCTCATGAGATGTTTTTTTGGCAAAACTATCTGGATCTTCTCCATCAGGAAAAGTACATATTTTCACATTCATTCCCTCTTCAAGAATCAGGTCAATCCCTCGGATAGAAGCACGTAATCCGGCGGCATCTCCGTCAAAAAGCACTGTTACATTCTTGGTTAATCTATTGATTAAGCGAATTTGATCTGGAGTCAAGGCGGTCCCAGAAGAAGAAACAACATTTTCAATTCCGGATTGGTTGAACTGAATTACATCGGTATATCCTTCTACTAAAAAACAATTGTCGAGTTTAGCTATGGATTGTTTGGCCTGAAAAATACCATACAAAACTTTGCCTTTATGGTAAATTTCACTTTCTGGTGAATTCAGGTATTTTGCCGCTTTTTTATCACTAGTAAGAATTCGTCCTCCAAAACCAAGAACTCTTCCTGACATACTTTGAATAGGAAACATCACTCGTCCTTTGAACCTGTCAAAAGGCCTGTCATCTCGCGGAATTGTAAGTCCTGAACTTTCCAGGAACTCTAATTTATACCCTTTTCCTAAAGCTTCTTTGGTAAATGCATCCCAAGCTTCAGGTGAATATCCTAAAGCAAATTTCTTTATAGTTTCATTGGTAAAACCGCGTTCTTTAAAGTAAGAATAGCCAATAGCTTTGCCTTCTTCAGAGTTTAAAAGGGCGTCGTGGAAATAGTTTTTCGCAAATTCCGAAACCAAAAACATACTTTCTCGAATATCTGTATTGGCTTTTTCAGCATCAGTTTGTTCCGTTTCTTCAATTTCGATATTGTATTTTTTAGCTAAATAACGAATGGCTTCGGGATAGGTAAATTTTTCATGTTCCATCAAGAACGCTACAGAATTCCCTCCTTTTCCAGAGCTAAAATCTTTCCAAATTCCTTTGGCGGGTGAAACCATAAACGATGGAGAGCGCTCTTCAGAGAAAGGACTAAGCCCTTTGAAGTTGCTACCTGCACGTTTTAACTGTACAAAATCACCAATAACTTCCTCAACACGAGCAGTTTCGAAAACGGTATCTATAGTGGTTTTTGAAATCAATTTAATTTAAGGTCAAGGTTATAAAAGTTCAAAGTTACAAAGTTTTTGAAGATATAAACCCTTTCAGAGTTTCAAACTCCGAAAGGGTTCTTAAAAAAACTAACTCAAACCATTTTTAATTGAAATCAAAACGAACACCGAGAGACACATTATTTTGTTTGACTGCGTTATCCTTAAATAATGGATTCAAATCATATTTCAAATACAAACTGGTAGACTTATATCCAATGTAAGAACTCAACCCATAGATGAAATTATTAGTGTTAAAATCTCCCTTGGTTCTTTCAGTAGCTTTCAAATCATTGTTCTCATATTTAATAATTTGCTTTGACTTTAAATTGACTCCTGCATATCCACCAACACCTAAACGAAAACTATTATGAGTTCTGAAAAATGGTTTCCCATTAGAATCTTTATTACCTGAAAAATCAAATTCTAAATGAACTGGCGCCACTAAATAAACATTTCTAAAACGAGAATCACTTAAATCTTTAGCATTCAAAACAAGATCAGTTTGATTTCCATTAACCACAAAACTGCGATTATCAGTAGGACGAAGATTATTATACATTACTGACAAACCATATTTTGCATGCAAAAGATTATCATTTTCTAAAATCCTGCTATTGTAAGTAACACCCAATTCATAGAAATGAGACCCTAAATACCTGAAATCAGATTTATCAACTTTATCGTTTGTCACCAAATTATTTAAACCTGCTGCAAAAACCATTTGACTAGTTGTTCGTTTTGACTGGCGGTTTTCCTTATCTTCATTGCCATGATACACTTTCATTGAGGTTATATTAAATTCATGATTCCCTCCAATAAAGTCATTATTAGATCCTAACACAATCTTTCTATTACCTCCTTTAATTAGTTTTTCTACTTCGAACTTACCATCCACTTTGTCTTGAATTAATTGACTTAATTTTCCTTCTTCAAGAGCAATTTTAGCTTCTATAATCGCAGCATGCTGTTCCGCTTTTTTTAACTTAAGCGCTTCTGCTTTATCTTTAGAAATCAATCCTTTTTCCACTTCCTTGTCTAATGATTCAATTTCAGTTTTTAAAGCTTTTTTCTCATTATCGGTAATTTTTTTAATTTGATTGGCAATAGCTTTTGCTCTTGTTTCGAAAGAAATTGTTTTATGATTTCGACCCTTAACGGAACCTGTTTCCGGCACCGAATCCCCAACCAATTCAAGACTTACATCTTTAAACCAAATTTGACCCGTCCCGTCTAATAATACACCGTACGAAATTGATGTAGCCTCTTGAGGAACAAACAAAACTACTTCATATTTTGTCCAATCTGTTGTGCCTTTTATTCCTCTATTTTGCATATTATCAAAAGCAAGAACCTGAGCTGTATAAAAATCAACACGCATCCAGAGTCCAGCCCATGATTTTACTTTTTCAGTTTTCACAAAACCACTCATTTTTACTGTTTTTCCTTTGTATGAATCTGATTGAACAGTTTTCATTAGAGTTCCAAAACCATCAATTTTACTTTTTACTGATTTTATAGTAAAAATATTTTGATCGAGTGATTCTGGATTTTTTTCAAAACTCATATTATAATTTGGTGATTCAGGTTGCCAGTACGACCAGTCTAGAACATATTTATAACTTCCGCTATTTTGAGCATTTACTTTTGCAACGATCGCGACCAACAAAATAGCCGTAAATAAGATAATTTTTTGCATGATTTTCGTTTTTTGATTGATGATTGATGATTATTTATTCTTGGTAATTTCTATTGACTAAAACTGTTTTTATAGCATTATAATTTTTGTTTAATTTCTCTAATGCCGTTTCTCTAAAAGATTGATTTAATTCTGCTTCAGCATTAGAAAGCAAACTATTCGGATTGACTGCAATACCATTTCTAGTTCTCTCTATTGTTTTAATAGAAGTATTTGCTTCACTTTTTGCATTACTGACTTCCGCTAATAGTTTTTCGGCAGAAATGTATCTATTTTTACTAACCACTTGATAATTGCTATTTTCAGCAGAATTTACAATCGCGTTATTCTCTTTTGATTGATTGATGATTGAAACGGCATCTTCTTTCTTCGAAAGTTGTTTAGACTGCTTTATAATACTATTATTAGTAACAACCTTAGATTCCTTAAGCATTTTATTTTGCAGAAGATTAGGTAGAATACTCTCGTTATTGACTTCTGGTTCTTCAGAAGTTTTCATGTCCATTTTTTGCTCTAAAACTACTACTGGCAAATTTTTGTCTATTATTTTAGTGTCAAAAACAGTAAAAAAAACAGTTCCTATCAGTAGAAAACCAACAAAACTTGCAGCAATAAATATCCATTTATAATTGCGTTTTACTTTTGTTTTTTCGGCACTATCAAGCTTAGCACTCAATCGATCCCAAGCTAGTGCAGAAGGCTGAATCGTTCTCGCGTCCAACTTTTGTTTTATTTCAAGATCTAGTTTATTCGGTTCCATACTCGTAATTTTTTAACTTGTTAATCTGGGTTTGAAGCATTTTCCTAGCATGCGACAATTGCGACTTCGATGTCCCCTCATTTATCTCCAGCATACTTGCAATTTCCTTGTGTTTAAAACCTTCAATAGCATATAAATTAAAAACCATTTTATAACCATCTGGCAAACTATCAATCAAAGACTGAATATCATCGGTTGAAAATTGACTTTCGATGTTATTAAAACTTTCCTCAAAATAAGTTTCATCTTCAACATACTTTATCTTCTTCTGCACTCGAATAAACGAAATACATTCGTTGACCATTATTCTCCTAATCCAACCTTCAAAACTTCCTTTATTTTCGAAGTTTTTGATGTTAACAAAAACTTTCATAAAGGCAGTAATCATAATATCTTCGGCCTGATGAATATCTTTTATATACTGACGGCAAACACCTAACATCTTTGGAGAAAAATGAGTATAAATTTGCTGTTGAGCCTGCCGATTATTTTCGGTGGCTAACTTAATTAATTCATTTTCCTGATGATGTAAGT
>JAGOJA010000027.1:2338-29021 GCA_017995345.1 Flavobacterium sp. | reverse complement strand
TTTGTTTAAAGTTTAAAAGTCCTGACCGTATTCAAAACTAGGATACAAATTTAGGCATTAAAACCAAAAGAATCACTATTACCAAATTAGTTTTGATTATAAGTGTATTGACAATCTTTATAAAAATGGGTTGAAAAATTTATTCCTTTAAAAATTGCAATTATTCCTGTCGTCCACTGTTTTTTTATGATTTTAGGCTCAAAGCCTTTTGAAGAGCTTCCAGTCTAAATTCATAAAAAGGATGCCTCCCAAGAATTCCTGTTCATCAAATCCTAAAAAATCGTGTTTTATAAAACCATCAGTATCAACTACACTGACAATCAGCACTAAACAATATTTTAAAGCTGGCAAATTATTGCCGATTTGATACAATTAAAATAGTAAAAATTTACGATGAATTATGAGAATATTTAGTTGATTTCAACGGTGTGAAAAAGACAAAACATAAGCGTCAAATCTTCGACAAATACTCTTGTTTTTTATCGCCTTAAAATTGAATACTTATCTAGATTTGACTAATACACAATAGACTATGAAAAAGATTTAATTAAGAAACGCACATTTATATGCTTTTCAAAAAACTGCATTTATCTCTTGAATCCTGCATTATTTAATGAAATCGTCTCAGTTATTATAATAATAAAAATTCTTTCTATTTAAATTAACACAAACTTTTTTCATGATTTTACTAAATTAATCGATAAAAAAAATTATGTTTGCTATATAAACAATTAATCAAAATTATAATGAAAAAGCTTTTAATTTTTATTTTCGCACTTGTTGCATCGAGCGCATCTGCTCAATATTATGTTTCTGTTTCTGGGGGTGCTCAAATGGGTAGCACAGGTGTTTTAATGGGCACTGAAGTAAGCGCAGATAAAACAAAACTCACTAATGAATATGGAAGTTTTGGAGAAGGATTAAATGCTCAAATAAGAGCTGGTTATTTTTTCAATAAAATGTTTGGGGTTGAAGTTGGCTTAGGATATTTACATGGTGCAGACCAAGTACGTGATACTTACAAAACTTATTACGCAAAAGGATCTTCAACACTTACTGAAGAAATCGTAGACGGTAAAGCTTACGCAAGAGCGTATGGTTTATCTACAGCCTTAATATACAATTTCAACGATAATGTATACGGAAAATTTGGCGCTATAACCAAAATTGGCGGCAAAACAGTTGCTGAATTTACTAGATCAACTTCTACACCGTTTGGACCAGTTGTAGCAACTGGAAAACAAGAATATTTTGGAAGAGTTCCATTAGGATTTATTGCTGCATTGGGCTATAAATACAAATTATCAGACAAATTAAATTTATTTGCTGAATTAGAATATTTAGGAATCAGTGTTACTAGAGATAAATCAGAATTTACTAGCTTGTCAATTGTTGCACCCGCTGTTCCCGCTAATGCATTAGGAGCAGGTCATCCTGGCTTCCCAGCTTATACTTGGCAATTAGGGCAAGCTCCTTATGCTCACCCAGTATTCGGAACTCTTTACGCTCCAACAACAATTACGTACGAAGACACTTTGGCAAATCCAAATACTGATCCTTCAAAAACATTGTCAGAAGTATCTCCTTATTCTTCTTTTGGAATTAACATTGGTGTTACTTATTCTTTTGGAAAATAATTTGCCTTTCGTTTTAAATAAAAAAATGTCCCGCCAAAGTGGGGCATTTTTTATTTTACATTTAAATTAAGAATACAAAAATGAAAAACCACAATTTAAGACAATAATTATCTTTCATCATTATTCGGCTTTAAAATTATTTATCTCAATTCAATTTAAAGTTTATTTGCATTTTTTCCAGTTCCACCAATAATTCATTAGATATTTTAACTTTTATTTTTCTGCTTGGCATGGTTAATTTGGTCACAACCTTAATCTCTTCTACTTCTTCAACTTTGACCACTGTATTTTCTTCAGGGATTTCGAGAGTTCCTATTTCGGCATCTTCATTTTGATCGACAAAAACTTCTTCTTCGTTTTCTATTTCATCAGGAGCAACAGCCACAAGTCGTTTTGTTTTTTCCAATTCCATAACCTCAAAAGACACGGTATTATCTCCTTTATTATCTTGAAAAAGACGGCTTAATTTATGAATAAATTCAGTTTCTAAATCTGATATATTCAAAAGCAAGACTAATTTTTTAGCAAAGAAACCCAGTACATCCTGTAATTGTTTGGCTTCAGTAAACTGTATTCTTGGCTCTGATTTTTTTCCCGTATCTCTATTAACCCATCCATCTTTGATCTGGATTTTAAAATAAACAAAATTATTAGGCAGTAAGAACCGATGATAATTCAGGTATTCTTCATTGAATATTTTAAATTCATAACTTTCGTCAAAACCTTCTAAATTAAAAATCGCCCATTCCTTACCGTTTTTGGCTGTTCGTCTTTGCACATTAGAAACTATCCCTCCAAAAGCAAGGGTTTTCCCTATGTGAAGCTCCATGTTTTTGAGCGTTTCCAATTTCGAATTACAGAAATACCTCATTTCAAATTTAAAATCGTCTAACGGATGCCCCGAAATATAAATTCCTACTACTTCTTTCTCTTTGGCTAGTTTTTCCATCGTGCTCCAATCCTCGCATGGCGGCACAATAGGCTCCGCAATTTGCACTTCACTGGTATCTCCAAATAAACTTACTTGGGACGAATTTTCATTTTCCTGATACTTTGAGCCATACCGAATCGCTTTTTCATAAAACGTAATTCCATCACCATCATCATGAAAATATTGCGCTCTTGTTGTATTCCCGAACGAATCAAAACCACCAGCCAAGGCTAGATTTTCAATTGCCTTTTTATTAGCAGCACGCAAATCGATACGTTTGGCCAAATCAAAAATCGATTTGTATTTTCCATCTTTTCTGTTTTCCACAATTGTCGCTACGGCTCCGGAGCCAACGCCTTTTATCGCGCCCATTCCAAAACGCACCGCATAATCATCATTTACGGTAAATTTGTAGTACGATTCGTTTACATCTGGCCCTAAAACCTGTAATCCCATGCGTTTGCATTCTTCCATAAAAAACGAAATTTGCTTGATATCACTCATGTTATTAGACAAAACCGCAGCCATATATTCCGCTGGGTAATTGGCTTTCAAATAGGCTGTTTGGTATGCAATCCAAGCATAACAAGTGGAGTGCGATTTATTAAAGGCATATTCTGCAAAAGCTTCCCAGTCTTTCCAGATTTTTTCTAACTTATCTTCGGCATGACCTTTGGCGACAGCCTGACTGATAAATTTAGGTTTCATTTTGTCTAAAACATCCTTTTGTTTTTTCCCCATCGCTTTACGCAAAACGTCGGCATCACCTTTGGAAAAATCGGCTAATTTTTGGGACAAAAGCATTACTTGTTCTTGGTAAACGGTAATTCCGTAGGTATCTTTTAGCAATTCTTCGCAGGCATCAAGGTCATAAATAATTTCCTCTTCCCCATTTTTTCGCTTGACGAAACTCGGAATATACGCAATAGGCCCCGGACGATACAGCGCATTCATAGCAATCAAATCCGGGAAAACCGTCGGCTTCAATTCCTTCATGTATTTCTGCATTCCCGGACTCTCATACTGAAAAATCCCTACTGTTTCACCACGTTGAAAAAGCTCATACGTCTTTACATCATCTATAGGAAACTCGTCCGGATTTAGGTCGATATTGCTTCTGTATTTGACTAATTTTACCGTATCTTTTATTAATGTTAGGGTTTTTAAACCCAAGAAGTCCATCTTTAACAAACCAGCACTTTCAACTACCGAGTTATCAAATTGCGTCACATACAAATCCGAATCTTTGGCAGTAGCCACAGGAACAAAATCAGTGATATCACTTGGTGTAATAATTACCCCACAGGCGTGAATACCTGTATTTCTTAGATTCCCTTCTAAAACTTTGGCCTGCTGAATGGTTTCGCCACCCAAATCATCTTCATTGGCAAGTCCTATTAATTCTTTTATTCTATCGTATTCTTCTGGGCGAACCGCCTTCTTGATTATATCTTCTTTTTCATTTAAAAAACGAGCTAAATTCCACTTAGACGGCATCATTCCCGGAATCAACTTAGCAATTTTATCGGCTTCAAATAAAGGCAAATCGAGTACACGAGCTGTATCCCGAATGGCTGATTTTGTAGCCATTTTACCATAAGTGATAATTTGCGCCACTTGTTTCGAACCGTATTTCCGGATCACATAATCCATGACGCTGCTTCGGCCTTCATCATCAAAATCGATATCAATATCGGGTAGTGACACACGATCAGGATTTAGAAAACGCTCAAAAAGCAGGTTGTACATTAATGGGTCGATATTGGTAATTTTCAAACAATACGCCACTACAGAACCCGCTGCGGAACCCCTTCCCGGTCCTACCGAAACTCCCATACTTCTTGCCTCGGCAATTAAATCCTGTACGATCAGAAAATATCCTGGATAGCCAGAATTGGATATCGTCAACAATTCAAAATCCAATCGTTCTTGAATTTCTTCGGTGATTACAGGATATCGCCTTCTGGCCCCTTCAAAAGTCAAATGTCTTAAATACGCGTTTTCTCCTCTTACGCCGCCATCTTTTTCATCTTCCGGATCATTGAACTCCTCAGGAATTTCAAATTTTGGAAGTAAAACTTCCCGAGCCAAATCATAAATTTCAATTTTATCGACAATCTCAGAAATATTGGAAATTGCTTCTGGCAAGTTTGCAAAAAGCTGTTTCATCTCGTCTCCCGACTTGAAATAATATTCCTGATTGGGTAATCCGTAACGATAGCCGCGACCACGACCTATAGGCGTAGTTTGCTTTTCACCGTCCCGCACGCAAAGTAAAATATCGTGTGCATTTGAATTTTCCTTGTCTATATAAAAGGTGTTGTTTGTCGCAATAATTTTTACCTCATGTTTTCTAGCCAATGAAATCAAAGATTCATTCACCCGATTTTCATCTTCTTGATTGTGACGCATCACCTCAATGTAAAAATCTTCTTTGAATTCATTTTTCCACCAAATCAAGGCTTCTTCAGCTTGGTTTTCACCAATGTTTAAAATCTTATTTGGAATTTCCCCATAAAGATTTCCAGACAAAACAATAATATCTTCTTTGTATTGTTGAATCACTTTACGGTCGATTCTGGGCACATAATAAAATCCTTCGGTATAAGCAATAGAAGACATTTTAGCCAAATTATGATAGCCTTTTTTGGTCTTCGCCAAAAGTACTATTTGGTACCCATTATCTTTAACCGACTTGTTTTTATGGTCTTCGCAAACAAAGAATTCACAACCTACAATGGGCTTCATCGGAACTTCAGTAGGTTCCTCCCCATTTTCTATTGCCGCTTTATTTTTGGCTTCAGCCGCTTTATTATGGAATAAAATATCACGAACAAAATGAAAAGCCCCCATCAAATTGGCATGATCCGTCATGGCAACTGCTGGCATTTTTTGTTGTGCCGCCGCTTTGACTAATGCCGCAATACTGATGGTCGATTGCAATACCGAAAATTGCGTGTGATTGTGCAAATGCACAAATTGCGTATCTACAAGTACTTTTTTATTCTCAGAAAGTTCTTGTTTAGAAACCGCTGGCGCTTGTTTTTCGCCAAACTGCTGACGGATTTTATCCGAAGCTTCCTTCAGATTAATGTGTTTTAAACCAATGAGTTTTATCTCAGTTGGATTCTTACTTTTAAAGTCTTGAAAATAACTCGATGGAACATCCAGTTCCTCTTTTGTAAAAACACCCCGACGAATTAACTCCAGAAAACAACGCGTAGTTGCCTCAACATCTGCAGTGGCGTTGTGTGCTTCCCCAAAAGGTTTATTAAAAAGATAAGAGTGTAATTCCGTTAGCGTAGGCAATTTAAATTTTCCGCCACGACCACCTGGTAATTTTAATAAAGAAGCGGTTACTTCGGTACAAGTGTCCAAAATAGGCATGGAACTCATTTGGCTTTCCACTCCCATTCTATAAAATTCGCAACCCATAATATTGATATCAAAACCTAAATTCTGACCTACAATAAATTTGGCTTTGCCCAATACAACAATAAATTTCTCTAAAACTTCGGCCAAAGAAATACCTTCAGCTTCGGCCAATTCAGTAGAAATACCGTGAATTCGCTCCGCATCATACGGAATATTAAAACCTTCAGGCTTGACCAAATAGTCTTGGTGCTCGATGAGTTTTCCCATATCATCGTGCAACTGCCAAGCGATTTGAATACAACGCGGCCAGTTATCCGTATCAGAAATGGGTGCTCCCCAACGCTTGGGTAATCCTGTAGTTTCGGTATCGAATATTAAGTACATATCTGGTATTGAGGTATTTGTGATTTTAAAAAATCTCAAAAAATGAATTTCAAATTTAGGTTTTTTTAGGGTAGAACAGCAGCTAAGTTATCAACAAAAATAAATTTATTTTCCAAGACAATTTTCAAACTAAAACCACAATCTATTTTAACAACTTACCTTAATAGTGTATTAATATATAGTCAAAAAGAGCATCAATTAAATTTTTGGACACCGTAATCTTTCGTCAAAAAAAAATACTGAAATACGATTAAAAAACAGAATGTTTTCTAAGCAAACCACACTGAAAAACAACTTCAACAAAAGCCAAATAGAGACTTTAAAATTAAAAAAAAGTCGATTTTTACAACATTTAATTAAGTATTCATAAATAAAATTATTTTTTAGACACCTATTATAGTTATTCGATAAATCTAAAAAATCTCAAAAATTAATTTTTTATTGTAACCAATAAAAAAAGACACTACTAAAAAAAGAAGCCCAAAAGATAAAAACCATCAAAGAAATACGCTAATATGGTTTTGGGTATCGTATATAATAGAATATTAAAAAATAAAAACTTAATTCTTTTTTTACTTTTGCTTTTATTGCTACAATCTTAGCCAACTTGGCTATAAAAAAATACATTAAAACACATTAAAATGAGTACTACATTATTCGACAAAGTATGGGATTCGCACGTGGTGCGTAAAATTGAAGATGGACCAGACGTGTTTTTTATTGACCGTCATTTCATCCATGAAGTTACTAGTCCTGTAGCTTTTTTAGGTTTAAAAGAACGAGGAATTAAAGTTTTATATCCAGAGCGTACTTTTGCTACTGCCGATCACAACACACCAACTATAAACCAACATTTACCAGTTCAAGATGCTTTATCAGCTAATCAGCTAAAAGCTTTAGAAGATAATGCGGCCGAATACGGAATATCGCACTGGGGATTAGGTCACGCAAAAAATGGAATTGTACACGTTGTAGGTCCTGAGAACGGAATTACTTTGCCTGGAGCTACCATTGTTTGTGGAGATTCACACACTTCTACGCATGGTGCTTTCGGGGCTATTGCTTTTGGCATTGGAACTTCTGAGGTAGAAATGGTTTTGGCCACACAATGCATCATGCAACCGAAACCAAAGAAAATGCGCATCAACGTAAACGGAAAATTGAGTAAAGGAGTGGGTCCAAAAGACGTTGCTCTTTATGTTATTTCACAATTGACAACATCGGGTGGAACAGGTTATTTTGCAGAATATGCTGGAAACGTTTTCGAAGATATGTCAATGGAAGGTCGCATGACGGTTTGTAACCTTTCTATCGAAATGGGTGCTCGTGGCGGTATGATCGCTCCTGACCAAAAAACATTTGATTTCCTTGAAGGAAGATTATACGCTCCAAAAGGTGAAGCTTGGACTAAGGCAGTTGAATATTGGAAAACTTTAAAAACCGATGAAGATGCCGTTTTTGATGCCGAATTAAACATCGACGCAGCGGATATCGAACCAATGATTACTTATGGTACGAATCCTGGAATGGGAATTGGTATCTCGCAAAATATTCCAAACGCCAACCAAGTAGAAGGCGGAGAAGAAACATACAAAAAATCGCTAGCTTATATGGGCTTCGAAGAAGATGACGTGATGATTGGGAAACCAATTGATTTTGTTTTCTTAGGAAGTTGTACTAATGGTCGTATTGAAGATTTCAGAGCTTTTACAGAAATTGTAAAAGGACGTAAAAAAGCAGATAACGTTACGGCATGGCTAGTTCCAGGCTCACACGTTGTTGAATCGCAAATAAAAGAAGAAGGATTGTTAGATATCCTTACCGAAGCTGGTTTTGTATTGCGTCAACCAGGTTGTTCTGCTTGTTTAGCGATGAATGACGACAAAGTTCCTGCTGGAAAATATGCAGTAAGTACTTCAAACAGAAACTTTGAAGGCCGCCAAGGCCCAGGTTCAAGAACGTTGCTAGCATCTCCAATTATGGCAGCAGCAGCGGCAGTAACGGGAGTATTGACCGATCCAAGAGAGTTGATGTAAAAAATTTTCACCGCAATGGCGCAAAGACGCAGGAAATTATGGAAATAAACCGTTATGAAGAATTAGCAAAAGAAATATTTTTAGCTAGTCTTGAGGTTTATAAAATAATGGGATCAGGTTTATTAGAATCTGTTTATGAAATGTGTCTTTTGAGAGAATTGCAGTTGAGAAATATTTCAGCAGAATGTCAAGTTACTATTTCTTTACAGTATAAAGGATTTAATTTGTCAAAAGAATATAAAATCGATATTCTAGTTGAAAAACAGATAATAATTGAGTTAAAATCAGTTGATTCCATTTTGCCAGTTCACGAAGCACAACTAATTTCATATTTGAAATTAGCAGATAAAAGAATGGGGTTCTTAATTAATTTTAATGTTCCATTAATAAAAAGTGGTTTTAGAAGATTTGTAAACAATTATTAACCTTCATAAACTTAAAAAATGAGCATTGCGCCTTTGCGCCTTTGCAGTAAAACAAATTAATATAGCATTGCGCCTTTGCGCCTTTGCGGTTAAATAAAACAAAAATGGCATACGATAAATTTAATATCCTTACTAGTAGTGCAGTGCCACTACCTATAGAAAACGTAGACACTGATCAAATCATCCCCGCTCGTTTCTTGAAAGCTACCAAACGTGAAGGTTTTGGCGACAACCTTTTCAGAGACTGGAGATACAATGGAGACGATACTCCAAAAGCAGATTTTGTACTAAATGATAAAACTTACAGTGGAAAAATTCTTGTGGGTGGAAAAAACTTTGGTTCCGGTTCCTCAAGAGAACATGCTGCTTGGGCGGTTTATGACTATGGCTTCCGCGCTGTAGTTTCTTCTTTTTTTGCTGATATTTTCAAAGGAAACTGTTTGAACATTGGAGTTTTACCTGTTCAAGTGAGCCCTGAATTTGCTGATGCAATCTTCAAAGCGATCGAAGCTGATCCAAAAACAGAATTGGAAATCAATTTACCAGAACAAACGATTACTTTGAAAGAGACAGGTCAACAAGAATCTTTTGACATCTCAGGATACAAAAAAGACAATATGATCAACGGTTTTGATGATATCGATTACCTACAAAACATAAAAGAGGACATTGTAACTTTTGCTGACAAGCAACTTATTTAAATCCTTATATCTAAAATTCAAAGTGTAAGACACTATTGTTTTTAATGAATTTACCCTCAAAACCTAGCCCATAAAAAGTAAATATGACCTTTGAAGCAAGTACTATAAATGATATTGACTCAATTTTTCAATTTTATGACATGGCTGTTGAATACCAAAAAACCAAGTTCAATAAACATTGGAAAGGTTTTGAAAGAGATTTGGTAGAAAAAGAAATTTCAGAAAATCGACAATGGAAAATCATCATAAATAATGAAATTGCCTGTGTTTTCGCCATCACATTTGAAGATGAAAATATTTGGAAAGAAAAAAATAGCGACAAAGCAGTTTATTTTCACAGAATTGCAACCCATCCAAAATTTAAGGGACAACATTTTGTGGAAAAGATTGTTGCTTGGGGAAGATTATTTGCAAAAGAAAAAAATCTCGATTATCTGAGATTAGATACTTGGGGTGATAATACAGAATTGATTGATTATTATCAAAAATGTGGTTTTGAATTTTTAGGAATTACAACACCCGATTATACAGGATTACCAAAACATTACGACGGAATTACGCTGAGTTTGTTTGAAATAAATTTAAAATAATTTTAGATAAATCGTAATTACTTTCGTCTAAAGTTGATACCAATACACAATGAAAAAAAGAAAAATTGAAATAATGGATACGACACTCCGAGATGGTGAACAAACCTCAGGAGTATCTTTTTCTGCTTCAGAAAAATTAACCATTGCGCAATTATTGCTGGAAGAATTAAATATTGATCGAATCGAAATTGCTTCGGCACGGGTTAGCGAAGGCGAATTTCAAGGTGTAAAAGGAATTATGGCTTGGGCCGAGGAAAAAGGGTGTACTACAAGAATTGAGGTTTTGACTTTTGTTGACGGTGGACTTTCTATTGAATGGATGAAGAAAACAGGAGCAAAAGTCCAGAATTTATTGACTAAAGGATCTTTGAATCATTTGACACATCAATTAAAAAAAACACCTGAACAACATTTTAATGAGATTGCTCAAGCGATTGCTTTGGCTCAGGAAAATAATATTGAGACCAATGTATATCTTGAGGACTGGAGCAACGGAATGCGTAATTCACCCGAATATGTTTTTCAATATTTAGATTTTTTGACCAAACAACCTATAAAAAGAGTCTTGTTACCGGACACATTAGGTGTTTTGGTTCCTTCTGAAACATTTGAATTCATATCGAAAATAACAACAAAATATCCTGACACCCATTTTGATTTTCATGCGCACAACGACTATGATTTGAGCATTGCTAATGTTATGGAAGCAGTCAAAGCAGGAATTCAAGGGCTTCATGTTACCGTAAACGGGATGGGAGAACGTGCTGGGAACGCTCCTCTTGAAAGTACTGTAGCTGTAATAAACGACTTTTTACCAGAAATTGAAATTGGCGTAAAAGAATCATCATTGTACTCCGTGAGTAAATTAGTAGAGACTTTTACAGGATACAGAATCCCGGCAAACAAACCCATTGTAGGCGACAATGTTTTTACGCAAACCGCAGGAATTCATGCTGATGGCGACAACAAAAACAATCTCTATTTCAATAATTTACTTCCAGAACGTTTTGGAAGAAAAAGACAATACGCCTTAGGAAAAACATCAGGCAAGGCCAACATCGAGAAAAATCTTCAAGAATTAGGATTGAAATTAAATGCAGCCGATTTAAAATTAGTTACCCAAAGAATTATCGATTTAGGCGACAAAAAAGAAACGGTTACCAAAGAAGATTTGCCTTATATTATCTCTGATGTTTTGGACAGCCAGACCTATCAGGAAAAAATTATTGTGGAGTCCTATATATTGTCACACGCCAAAGGAATGCGTCCCTCTACCACTTTGTGTTTAAAAATAGATGGAGAAATTATTGAAGAACATGCACAAGGTGATGGACAATTTGATGCCTTTATGAATGCTTTGGCAAAAATCTATAAAGCTAAAAAAATGACATTGCCAAAACTAATCGATTACGCTGTACGAATTCCACCAGGAAGTAGCTCTGACGCATTATGCGAAACGATAATTACTTGGACGAATAATGAAAAAGAATTCAAAACCAGAGGATTGGATTCAGATCAAACAGTGGCAGCAATTGTAGCTACACAAAAAATGCTGAATGTGGTGTAATACCGCCCCGGCACCTCCCAAAGCAAAGGGAGCCAAAACGAAATAGGAATAAAAAAAGCAAAGTAAAACAAATATAACCCAATCCAATACCCACTCCGTCTCCTCCTCCCGATAGCTATCGGGATCGAAGCGACTGGGGGGGGAAGGAAAAAACAATTACTATGAAATTCAATATCGCACTTTTAGCAGGAGATGGAATCGGACCTGAAGTAATCAATGAAGCCGTAAAAGTATCGAATGCTATTGCAAAAAAATTCAACCACGAAATCACTTGGACGCCTGCACTTACAGGGGCTTGTGCTATTGATGCAGTTGGCGTTCCTTATCCAGACGAAACACACGAAATTTGTATGGCTGCCGATGCTGTTCTTTTTGGTGCTATCGGACATCCAAAATACGATAATAATCCATTAGCACCTGTACGACCAGAGCAGGGATTGTTATTAATGCGTAAAAAATTAGGCTTGTTTGCTAATGTTCGTCCCACATTTACATTCCCATCATTAATCGATAAGTCTCCATTAAAAAGAGAACGCATTGAAGGAACTGACTTAGTTTTCTTAAGAGAACTTACTGGTGGAATTTACTTTGGAGAAAAAGGAAGAAGAGATGGTGGAGAAACGGCCTTTGACAATTGCGTATACACTAGAGCCGAAGTACAACGTTTAGCTAAAAAGGGTTTCGAATTAGCAATGACACGTACTAAAAAACTATGTTGTGTAGATAAAGCTAATGTAATGGAAACTTCCCGATTGTGGAGAGAAACCGTACAGGCTATGGAAAAAGATTATCCTGAAGTAACGGTAAGTTATGAATTTGTAGATGCTGTAGCAATGCGTTTAGTACAATGGCCAAACTCTTATGATGTACTAATTACTGAAAATTTATTTGGAGATATTTTGACAGACGAAGCTTCGGTAATTTCAGGTTCAATGGGATTAATGCCATCAGCATCTGTAGGCGAACACACTTCATTGTACGAACCTATTCACGGATCTTATCCACAAGCTACAGGTTTAAATATCGCAAATCCATTGGCGACCGTATTATCAGCAGCGATGATGTTTGAAGATGCTTTTGGATTAACCGAAGAAGCTGCAGCAATTAGAGCTGTAGTAAATAAATCATTAGAAGAAGGATATGTAACCGAAGATTTAGCTGCAAAAGGAGCTCCAACTTATGGCACAAAAGAAGTGGGAGATTGGTTGGTTGCTAATTTATAAATAACTAATTCTGTAGAAATGCGACGCATCGCATTTCTACAGAATGTATACCAAACAAAAAAGGTGTCAATTTTCATTGACACCTTTTTTTATAGCTAGAAAAAAATATTAATATCCTCCTCTGTTTCCACCACCACGGTTTTCTCCACCACGGCTGTTTCCACCACCATAACCTCCGCGAGAATCTCCACCACGGTTGTTATTAAAACTTCTTCTTTCGCCTTCTGGTTTTGGCTCGGACTTATTCACTACGATAGCACGTCCTTGAACAGTAGCTCCGTTCAATTCGTCAATTGCTTTTTGAGCTTCGTCATCATTTGGCATCTCAACAAAACCAAATCCTTTACTTCTTCCAGTAAATTTATCAGTAATAATTTTAACTGAATCAACTGCTCCGTAAGCCTCGAAAGACTCTCTTAAATCTGCTTCCTCAATACTGAATGGAAGGCTTCCAACAAAAATATTCATATGTACTTATTTAAATAATAGAGCAAATGTACGTCTATTTTTTTCTAATCCACTATAAATTAGCTTATTTATACTTTTTTATTTAAAACCAGGAAAGCAGTATCCTGAAACTTGAAACTCAATGGCTTCCGCAACTTACCATAATGCAAAACCATGAAAACGTCTTAATAAAATTTACAATATCGAATTTAAAAAAATAGTACACTGACACATATTAAAAAAGCTAACGATTTACCAATCATTAAAATACTATTCAAATTAGCATTTATCGATAAAAAATGTATCTTTGCACCCTTAATTAATCGAGGTCGAGTACCTCAAAATTTAATCATACGATTATGTCAGTAAAAATTAGATTACAAAGACACGGTAAAAAACAAAAACCTTTTTACTGGGTTGTAGCAGCAGATGCTCGCGCAAAAAGAGATGGTAAATACCTAGAAAAAATTGGTACTTACAACCCAAACACTAACCCAGCAACTATCGAATTAAACCTTGATAGTGCAGTGAAATGGTTGCACAATGGTGCTCAACCAACTGATACTGCTAAAGCAATTCTTTCTTACAAAGGGGCTTTATTGAAACATCACCTTGATGGTGGTATTCGCAAAGGTGCTTTAACTCAAGAACAAGCTGATGCAAAATTAGCTGCTTGGTTAGAGGCAAAATCTGGAAAAGTTGATGCTAAAAAAGAAGGTTTAACAAAAGCGCAAGCTGATGCTAAAGCTAAAGCTTTCAAAGCAGAACAAGATGTGAATGCTAAACGTTTAGCTGCAGCTGCTCAAGCAGAAGCTGATGCTATCGCTGCTGCAACTCCAGCTGTTGCTGAAGTTGAAGCTGAAGAAGCTCCTGCTGCTGAAGAAAACAACGAAGAGACTCAAGCATAATTTTATAAGCGAGATGCGTAAAGAAGACTGTTTCTATTTAGGTAAAATCGCTAAAAAATTTAGTTTCAAAGGTGAAGTTCTTGCCTATTTAGACACGGACGAACCTGAGTTATACGAAAACTTGGAATCAGTGTTTGTTGAATGTAACAAACACTTGGTTCCTTTTTTTATTGAAACTAGCTCCTTACACAAAAACGACTTCCTCAGAATCCGTTTTGAAGACGTAAATACCGAAGAAGAAGCCGATGCTTTATTAGGCAACGACCTATATCTTCCTCTTAAAATGTTACCCAAACTCAGCGGTAACAAATTCTACTTTCACGAAGTAATTGGTTTTGAAGTCGAAGACAAACGCCTTGGCATTGTTGGAGAAATCCAATCAATCAACGACACCACAGCCCAACCTCTTTTCGAAGTACTCAATGACGGAATAGAAATCCTCATCCCGATGATTGACCATTTTCTTGTAAAAATCGACAGGGAAAACAAAAAAGTCATCATGGATTTGCCGGAAGGTTTAATTGAAATGTACTTATAAATTAGTAATCAGTGTTCAGCTTTTAGTAGTCAGTAATAAAAATCTATACTTACCATTCGTTAATTTACAATCAAAAATCATTTTGTTTCAATTCAAACAATTTACCATTCAACAAGACCGTTGTGCCATGAAAATTGGAACAGATGGAGTATTATTGGGTGCTTGGACTCCTATTGTAAATAATCCTTTCAGCATTTTAGACATTGGTACAGGAACCGGCATCATTGCTTTAATGCTTTCGCAAAGAAGTTACGCCGAACAAATTGACGCTTTAGAAATTGATGAAGACGCTTATGAACAATCCGTAGATAATTTTGAAAACTCCCCTTGGAGTGATCGTTTATTTTGTTTTCATGCCGGTTTGGATGAATTTGTCGAAGAACCAGAAGACGAATATGATTTAATTGTTTCCAACCCTCCTTTTTATACCGATGATTTTAAATCTGCAAACGAGCAACGCGATTTAGCCCGTTTTGCTGACGCTATGCCATTTGAAGATTTGATTGAAGCGGCGGATTTGCTGCTTTCAGAAAACGGAATTTTCGCAGTAATTATTCCTTTCAAAGAAGAAGAAAATTTTTTGGCTCTTGCCAAAGAATATGAATTACATCCTTTGAAAATCACTCACGTAAAAGGAACTCCAACTACCGAAATTAAACGCAGTTTATTGGCTTTGAGCCGAAATGAAAAAACTGATTTTCCTATTGATGAATTGATTATCGAAACCTCAAGGCATCAATATACTCTGGAATATATCGAACTGACAAAAGAATTTTATTTGAAAATGTGAATTCAACATGACATTCTAAATCGCATCATCTAAACGCAATTACCCACTATTTTTAGTGTACATTAAAAGCTATTTTTCAAGACATTTTAAAATATAACATTTGTTATTACTTTCGTTTTATTTCTTTGTGTAAATTTGTCCCATAAAAATTAACAACCATGAAACCAGACTTATTTCAAGCTCCAGATTACTACAACCTTGACGATTTACTAACAGAAGAACACAAATTAGTGCGTGATTCTGCTCGTGCCTGGGTAAAACGTGAAGTATCCCCTATTATAGAAGAATATGCTCAAAGAGCTGAATTTCCAAAACAAATCATAAAAGGTTTGGGTGAAATTGGTGGATTTGGCCCCTACATTCCGGAAGAATATGGAGGAGCTGGTTTAGACCAGATTTCTTACGGCTTGATTATGCAAGAAATAGAACGCGGCGATTCCGGCGTTCGCTCTACATCATCCGTGCAATCTTCATTAGTGATGTATCCCATTTGGAAATACGGAAACGAAGAGCAACGCATGAAATACTTACCAAAATTAGCTACTGGAGAATTCATCGGCTGTTTTGGATTAACAGAACCTAGCCATGGTTCTGACCCTGGAAGTATGATTACCAACTTTAAAGATATGGGCGATCATTATTTATTGAATGGTGCCAAGATGTGGATTTCAAATGCTCCGTTTGCTGATATTGCTGTTGTATGGGCAAAGAATGAAGAGGGAAGAATTCACGGTTTAATAGTAGAACGCGGTATGGAAGGTTTTACTACTCCAGAAACACATAACAAATGGTCGCTTCGTGCTTCATCAACAGGAGAATTGATTTTTGACAATGTGAAAGTTCCAAAAGAAAATTTATTACCCAATAAATCGGGATTAGGAGCACCACTTGGCTGTCTTGATTCAGCTCGTTATGGGATTGCTTGGGGTGCTATTGGCGCAGCCATGGACTGTTATGACACGGCTCTACGTTACGCAAAAGAAAGAATTCAATTTGACAAACCTATTGCAGGAACTCAACTGCAACAAAAGAAATTAGCTGAAATGATTACTGAAATCACCAAAGCCCAATTGTTAACTTGGAGATTAGGTGTTTTGAGAAATGAGGGCAGAGCAACAACTTCTCAAATCTCGATGGCCAAAAGAAACAATGTAGATATGGCTATTCATATTGCTCGTGAAGCCAGACAAATGCTTGGCGCAATGGGTATTACGGGCGAGTATTCTATCATGCGACACATGATGAATCTAGAATCTGTTATTACGTATGAAGGAACACATGACATCCATTTGCTAATTACAGGAATGGATATCACTGGAATTCCAGCTTTTAAGTAAAACGAACTGCTTGATTAATAGTGCAAGGCGTATTGGAAACTGAAAACCTTTTGGTATAGAAGCAAAACACCTCAACTTAAAATTAAACATAAAAAATACCCCAAATAGTATAAAACTCTTTGGGGTATGTTTTTTTACTGGGACTTTTATATTTAATTCTCCGGAGCCAATTCCAGTTCTAGTCCGTCTAGGCTTTCCGTTATTGGGATTTGACAACCCAAACGACTGTTTGGTTTTACATAAAAGGCTTCTGACAGCATTGCTTCTTCATCCTCACCCATTTCAGGCAATGCAACGTCATTCAGAACATAACATTGACAGGAGGCACACATAGCCATACCGCCACAAGTTCCCTCAACAGGTAACTCATAGGCTTTACACAATTCCATGATATTCATCGCCATATCCGTAGGAGCTTGTAATTCATGCACTACTCCTTCTCTATCTTTTATTTTTATTAATACATCCATAAATAAGTTATATGTTGTGGGTTTGCGTGAGGGACTACTTCACTGTTTTTTTCATTTTCATAGGAGTTCAGTGAACTTCATTTGTTGCGAGCTACCAAAGTAGCGTGGATGCGCGACCATTTTAAGAAAAAAGACTACTCAACAAGTATCAACCTTTTAACTTAAAAGGGGCATGCTCTAATCATTTATAGAATATTTACAACAGTTTCGATTTGTGGTGCGAACTTTTTGATGGTCGTTTCAACACCGGCACGTAACGTCATTTGGTTGACACTACAGCTAGTACACGCTCCTTCAAGACGCACTTTTACGTGCTTGTCGTCTTCGATGGAAATCAATGTGATGTCACCTCCGTCAGAATTCAAAAAAGGTCTAATTTCTTCGAGCGCTTTTTGGACTTCTATTGTTAATTCTTCTGTTGTCATTTTCTTAATTTAAAGATTGAAAGATTAAAAATCCTTTCAAGTGATTCTAATTTCTATTATTTGGCCGTTGAACAACCGGCCATAGTTGTAATTTTCACAGCTTCGGTAGCAGGTAAGTTTTCATTTCTGGCTACTACTTCGCGAACCACATTTCTAGTTACTTCATCAAAAACATGCTCAACCGCAGAAGCCACTTGCATGGCAGCTGGACGACCGTAATCTCCGGCTTCACGAATAGATTGCACAATTGGAATCTCTCCTAAAAAAGGAACTCCTAAATCCTCTGAAAGATTTTTAGCCCCTTCTTTTCCGAAGATATAGTATTTGTTTTCTGGTAATTCTTCTGGTGTAAAATACGCCATGTTTTCAATAATTCCTAAAACTGGAACATTTATGGCTTCAGACAAGAACATCGAAACTCCTTTTTTGGCATCTGCCAAAGCAACAGCTTGAGGTGTACTCACTACCACTGCACCTGTAATAGGCAACGATTGCACAATAGAAAGATGAATGTCACCTGTTCCCGGAGGCAAATCGATTAACATGAAATCTAATTCTCCCCAGTCAGCATCAAAAATCATTTGGTTCAAGGCCTTGGAAGCCATTGGCCCTCTCCAAATAACCGCTTGACTTGGTGCTGTAAAAAATCCTATCGATAGGATTTTTACTTCATAACTTTCTACTGGTTTCATTTTAGACTTACCATCTACTAGTATTGAAACCGGTTTTTCGTTCTCTACATCAAACATTATTGGCATAGATGGACCGTATATATCCGCATCAAGAATCCCAACAGAAAAACCCATTTTAGTAAGCGTTACCGCTAAGTTTGCAGTTACGGTAGACTTTCCTACTCCTCCTTTTCCAGAGGCTACAGCAATAATGTTTTTTATCCCTGGAATTGATTTTCCTTTTATTTCAGGCTTGTCCGCAATCTCAACTTTGGTGTTGACTTTGATTTTCACGTCCTTAGAAACTAATTCCAGAATTGTTTTTTTGATATCATCTTCAGCACGTTTCTTGATATGCATTGCTGGTGTGTGCAATACTAAATCTACTACCACCTCATCACCAAAAGTAATTACGTTTGCAATTGCTCCGCTTTCAACCATGTTTTTTCCTTCTCCAGCTATAGTGATTGTTGCTAGAGCTTTAAGGATGTCTTTTCTATCTAATTTCATTTTTAGTCAACTATTTTCTATTGGCTTTTTAGAACCAGCATATTATCTTTATTCAAACTGATTTCAGATTGCAAAGATAGCATGAAAAGTTCTTATTATAAAGGATTTGCATCTCATTTATTGATGCGAAAATTGCCACTGATTATCGGCAGATTTGAAGTTTGCAGCACCTAAACCTTTGTATAAGAGCTAAAATTGCAAGGCATCACTCTAAACGAACTTCCGGTTGCCAGAAATGCTTTTCAAAATCTACAATTTGGTTATCAATTACGGTTATTCCTTCGTTTTCTAATAATTGCTGCATCAGATTGGTTCCGTCAAAGTGCAATTTCCCCGTTAGCAATCCTTTTCGATTTACCACACGGTGCGCCGGCACATCCTCCAGACTATGCGAAGCATTCATTGCCCAACCTACCATTCTGGCTGATCTTGCTGTACCTAGCGCCTTTGCTATAGCGCCATAAGAAGTGACTTTACCATAGGGAATTTGTCTGGCGATGGTATAAACTCTTTCGAAAAAATTATCGTTTGACATGATTATAAATCTAATAAAAAGACATTCAATAGTCGCTCAATTTAAAAAATTACTTCAAATAATACCTTATAATATTGATTAAAGTGATTAAAGAAATAAATCCTGTTATGCTTCCTATAATAGTATTCATATTACGCAGAAAGTAATCCGTTTTGTCTTGAATTTTTTGAAAGAAAGTAATATAAAAATAAAACACTAGAAAAGATCCCAACACCACACCAGTCACAAAAACAAAAATATCAGTCATGTTGAAATAAAACAAATTATAAGATGCTAATGTGATACTTACAAAAACATAATAGGGAATTGGGAAAAAGTTAAGCGCCGATAGCAACATCCCCAAAAAAAAACGAGTAGAGGTACTTCTTTTTTTTATTTTACCTTTTTTCTTTTTGGGTTTTTTAGCAATTAACAAGAAATAAATAGTCAATGCTGAAAAGATTCCAAAACCTACTTCTCGCAGTAAAACAATTACATCTGGATGCTCTTTAATAAACTGGGCAAATAATATGGCGAGCGTTGCTTGAAAGAAAATTACGATTACTGCACCCAAAACAAACCAGAAAGCACTTCTTTTTCCTTCCTTAAGATTCACTTTTGCGGCCGTCATATTGATCAATCCTGGAGGCGTAATCCCTACAAAGGCGGTAACAAAACCCAAAAACAAAGAAGCGATTAAATTCATACGTAAGATGTAAAATCAAAAAAAATAAAATTGGTTTTAATTATAAAACTATTCTTTAATTTTAAATCGAATATACGTAATTGCTTTGTTAACTTCCAAATATTGCTTTTCATAAAACGTCTGAAAAGCAGTTACTTCCTCCGGACTTCCTTCATTTACATACACATTGTGATTGGCATATAAAACCTCATGTCCTTCACCGTGCAACAACCCTAAAGTATATCCATGCATGAATTCACTATCGGTTTTTAAGTTTACAACACCGTCTTTCCTGAGGATTTTTTTATACAGTTGCAAAAACTCTGAATTGGTCATTCTGTGTTTCGTGCGTTTGTATTTTATTTGTGGGTCTGGAAAAGTAATCCAAATTTCATCGACTTCGTTTTCAGCAAAAATATGGTTGATTAATTCAATCTGGGTTCTAATAAAGGCTACGTTATGCAGTCCAGTGTCCACGGCCGTTTTTGCACCACGCCAGAAACGAGCTCCTTTGATGTCTATTCCTATGAAGTTTTTGTTGGGGTATCTTTCGGCTAATCCTACCGAATATTCCCCTTTTCCACAGCCTAATTCCAGCACCAATGGATTTTCATTTTTAAAAAAATCTGAGTTCCACTTTCCTTTTAACGGAAATAAATCACCCACTACTTCTTCTCTTGTTGGTTGAAAAACATTATTGAATGTCTCGTTTTCCTTGAATCTCTTTAATTTATTTTTGCTTCCCACTTTTTCAAAATATTTCGGCAAAATTAAGGAAATATATAAGACCGAATGCCGTCGATGAAAAAAAAACACTCTAGAACGATAACTATTAAAGAATTATAGTACCTATTGCGTTTTCTAACAATAGCATCTCCAATTAGCGCTTGAATTTCGCTAAAGGAATTCAAAAGGATTAACACTTGCAGGAATACTCATGATTTTGAATCAATCAGAAATTAGGCATAAATATTGCTAAAAAAAATAGCACAAACACCTGCCAATGCTCTGAAATAGAACTAATTAAAGCTATATCTTGATTTAATACACCAGTTTTTTACTTATCTTTATAAAAAATAATTTTAGCATGAAAAACTTTACTGTATCGGTTGCTGTTATTTTATTTCATTTTTCATTTGCCAATGTTTCCAGCATTAGTACTAAAAACCTAATGGCTGACAAATCTTTTCTTATCCAAGAATTAAAAGAATCAACATTTGCTAAATCAAGCATACCTATTGACAGTACAATCGTTTCCCGTTTTTTTAAGAAATATAACAATTTACAAAAATACAGGTCAGACGTTATTGCTTTATACAAAAAACGAAACTACAACACTATATGGCATGATTCTGAAGGACTTATTGAATTTTCTCATTTGCTATACGCTAAAGTTAACCTACTTGAGGAAGAAGGTTTGAAATCTCGTCTAGCCTACAAAGACAAGATTGACGCTATTTTTAGCGACGAATCATCTGCTAATTTGTCCAAGACTGACACCGAAATGTTGTTGTCTACCATGTACGTATTTTATGCCAAAAAAGTATATGACGGAATTGATTCCAAGAAAGTAAAGGAAATGGGATGGTTTTTACCCCGGAAAAATCTTTCGTACGAGAATTTATTAGATTCTTTATTATCTGACCCCAAATTATTACGTAAAAATGAGCAGCAGCTTTTTGGACAATATTACAAACTGCGTGATGTTTTAAAGAAATACCGCCAAATAGAAAAAAACGGGGGCTGGAATCCCATAGCAATAGATTCTTTGGAAAAAACATACAAACCAAGTGATAGCTCAAAAACGATTGGTCAAATCAGACAGCGTCTTGCCCTAACAGGAGATTTAAAACTGGATTCAAAAAGCAATGTGTACGACGAGGAATTAATGGCTGGAATATTGAATTACAAAAAAAGGAATGGTTTCAATACCGATTATCTGATTGCATCCAAGCATATTCAGCGCATGAATATTCCTATCGAGAACTATATTAAAACCATAATAGCCAACATGGAGCGCTGCAGATGGATTGACCCAAAGTTGACAAAAACCGACGAATATATTATTATAAACATTCCTTCGTATCAGTTTTTCTTTAAAAAAAATGGTCAAAACGAACTAGAATCCAAAGTGTTTGTAGGCAAAAACATGAACAAAACAGTTGTTCTCAGTAGCAACATAGACAAAATAGTATTTAGTCCCTATTGGAACATTCCGAAAAGCATCATTGAAAACGAAATAAAATACGCCATAGAACGAGACGAAAATTATCTAGAAAAACACAACATTGAATGGTACAAAGGGAATTTAAGACAAAAACCAGGGCCTAAAAACTCTTTGGGATTGGTTAAATTTATTTTTCCAAATTCAGAAGACATTTATTTACATGACACCCCATCTAAAGATTTATTTCAATACGAGTACCGAGCGTATAGCCACGGCTGTATTAATATTGAGAAAGCAAAAGAATTGGCACTTTTGATTTTAAAAGATGACCCAGATTGGCCTGTAGAACGAATCAATGACGCAATGAAGGGCGAAAAAGAAACGGTCTGCATCCTGAAAAAGAAAATTCCAATCCACATTGGCTATTTTACCGCTTGGGTCAATGATTCGGGAGAAATTAGCTTTTATAATGATATCTATTTAAGAGACGACCGCCTTGTAGCTTTATTAGTCGCCGATGACCCTAAATAAAACTATTGTTTGGACTGAAACTTTGTGATTATTGCATCTTCTAGAGAAGCCTTAATTTTAATAACTTCCTTTGAATTGTCATTTGGAACCGTCATCGACAAAACATACTGTTTTATTTTCCACTCCTTCCCAATTTTTACCAAAACGCCCGAACCCCGACAGATCTTCATTTGAGTATTCAACAATTCGTCAAACCAAGCTGTTTTTCCTGTTTCATCAAAATAAATATGGCGTTCCAATGCAGTAAAACTCCATGCATGTCCTTTATCAAAATGCGGTTTTGCATACGCTTGAAAAGCCGTTTTGTTCCAGTTTTCCGTTGCATCAGTACCAATGAAAACAGCATCATCGGCCATTAAACTGAAATAATCGTTATAATTCGCTTCTGCTGCGGCTTTATGCCAAGTATCGAGTGTGGTATTGATGTTTGCATTTGAAGCGGTTTGATTCTCCATCATGCTCTTGCATCCGGATAAAGTCAGAACAATAAGAACAGCTAGTATTTTTTTCATGTGATTTCGATATTTATTTGTAGTTTTTATTCCATCTGATTTTTATTTTTCCATCTACATCAACCGCCAATAAATGCAATACAATTCCATTATTACGCTTTTCGGCTTTTTCGATTATATCCGTGATGAACTTATCGTTTTTTTGGATTTCTCAACGGAATAGTCATGGCCAAAATTTTTTCATCCCTACTCTTTTACTGTTTAAAATAAAGGTAGTATAAAAACGGGCTCTCCTATCGATATAAAACAACAAATTAGTATTGACATTCCTGTATATCCATTTAAGTAGAAAACCATTTGAAATCAAAAACGTTAGGAAGTTAACTAAACAAAGGTATTACACACTAAATTAATGGCTTAATATCCTGAAATAGAAGTTGTAAACAGCAAAATAAATACTTAAAACAGCGCTATTTTTTTCATAATTTTTGGATTTATAAAATTTAACCTCCAGAGCTATCTCGTTTCAAATACAACAACACTACCGCAACTCACATGTTATCAAATACTTAAAGTCTTTTTCATTAGCTCACTTCCTTAAATCAAATTTATTACTTCAGCCTTAAGAACTATACCTAATTCAGGACGGCTAGTACAATACGCAATTTTATGTATTTTTGTACCATCTTGAATGAATTTTTTTCGAATTAAAAATTGTCTATGAAGAAATTATTTTGTCTCATACTACTTGGCGTTTTTACAATACTATTCACCGTGGTTTCTTGTAAAAAGAAAAATGACCCTGTTCCCATTACTAATCCACCGAGTTTAAACGCCATTGAAATTGCTTTTGACAGCACACAGATAAACACTTTCTTTGGAAAATATCCAAAACTAAAAAGTTATCAAGGCGATGTGGAGCAATTATACCACAAACATCAATTTCATTACATCTGGTTTGACAAAGACGGACTCAATGAATTTGCAGGATTGTTATACAACAAATTGAACAATTTGAGTCTGGAAGGAATTGAATCTGAGGTTCCGTATAAGGAAAAAATAGATGACATTTATGATAATCCGGATAACAATCAAAAAGCAAGTATTGATACCGAATTATTGAGCTCTGCGCTATACTTTTTTTATGCTGATAAAGTATACGGCGGAATGAGCACTCAAAAATCGGAAGCTTTAGGCTGGTTTTTACCTCGAAAAAAACAATCCTATGTGGATTATTTAGATTCATTATTAGTCAATCCATCGTTAATCAACAAAGAGGGAAAAGGTGTATTGAAACAGTATTACCTACTCAAAGATATTTTGCAGCACTACCGTAAAATAGAAAAAAAGGGCGGATGGAAAACCATTGAAATCGATCCAAATGTAAAATCCTTTAAGCCGGGCGACAGTGCGACTGCGATTGCACAAATAAGAACCCGTTTATTTATCACTGATGATCTTGCCCAAGATTCAAAAAGCGCTGTGTATGATGACGAATTAGCGACTGGAGTTTTGAAATTCAAAAGGAGAAGCGGCAATCTCCTGAACAAAACGATTTTGCCGGAACACATCAGCTACATGAATATACCCGTTGCGGACCGCATCAAAACTATTATGGTCAACATGGAACGTTGCCGATGGATATCCAATGATTTTACTAAATCTAAGGAACTGATCGTGGTAAACATTCCTGCTTACGAACTAACTTTTTATAGAGATGGCAAGCCAGAATTACACTCTAAAGTCGTTGTGGGTAAAGTGATGAACAAAACGGTCGTTTTTAGTGCTCCAATGAAATACATCGTGTTTCGACCGTATTGGAATGTCCCCACAAGTATCCTAAAAAAAGAGATTCTTCCAGCAATTGAGAGAAACCCAAACTATCTTGCCGAGCACGACATGGAATGGAAAGACAGTTACGTACGACAAAGACCTGGACCAAAAAACTCATTGGGATTAGTGAAATTTCTATTCCCTAACTCGAATGCGATTTATTTGCACGATACACCATCCAAAAGTTTATTTAACAGAGAAAGCCGTGCTTTTAGCCATGGGTGCATCCGTGTAGCCAAGCCAAGAGAACTAGCTGCGGCAATTATGAAAAATGACACGAAGTGGAATGCTGAAAAGATTGATGCAAAAATGGACAGCGGAGAGGAGTATTGGTACACGCTTAAGAACAAAATTCCGGTGTACATAGGTTATTTCACTGCCTGGGTAGAACCAGATGGCGTGGTTCATTTTTATGAAGATGTTTATAAACGGGATGAAGCATTGGCTGCATTGCTTTTTGATAACGAAATCGTCATGGACTAATATCATTGCTGTTCTTGTAAACAAAAACAGCATGTGTATTACACGGAGTTATACTATTTTTTTTTTAAGCAATGCTTTTACCACTAGTAGATTTTCCTGCAAAGTCTCTTTTTCCTTGTAGGTATGTTATTAAAACATCACACCTATTATATGATTTTAAAAATAGGAAAGGAATGCATACGGTAGCATAGTAACCAAAAAAAGATACTATCTTATTGTATTGATAGTATCTTTTTTTATCGTTGTTTGCCATGCGACAACTATTTAATAGGTTCTCTTTTTTTCAAAAGTAGTTTCCAACACTTTTTTGATTTTGTCCAACGCACCGTGAAAGGCTTTCTCGGTAGAATCAGCATGATTAGTAACTGCGACAGGCTGCATGTTTATAGGTCGGGCTTCGATAAGGCATCGTTTGTCATTGACTCCGGATTTTTCGCTATTTTCATCACCAAGATGCACTTCTAAACGAGTTACTTTATCTTCAAAACGTGCTAAAGTTGTTGCTAATTCCTCTGCAATATAGGATTTCAAACGTGCGTGTCCTTCTACGTTATTGTCTGTGTTGATTTGTACTATCATGTTTTTGTTTATTTAATGTTGTCTTTCAAACTTAACGATTATAGTATGAAAAACCCAGTCAATTAATAAAATATTATGAAATTAAATCGCATTTAATTATTGGCATTTTTCAGGGTATAAAATTTTCAAAAGCTACAAAAAAACTACTTTGTTAAGTATCAAAGCATAAGTAAAACAACTTTTGCAATTTTAATTTTAAGTAGTACGATTTATACCTACAAAAGGGTCTATTTATTGGTTTGAGTCCAGCTATTTCGAACTAGACTGAATTATGTTGTGAGTTTATGAAGCATCTCGACTGCGCTCGATGCGACAAAAAATGCAACTGCGCTCGATGTGACAAAAAACTCGACTGCGCTCGATGCGACAAAAAATGCAACTGCGCTCGATGTGACAAAAAACTCGACTGCGCTCGATGTAACAAAAAATGCAACTGCGCTCGATGTGACAAAAAACTCGACTGCGCTCGATGTG
>JAGOJA010000027.1:0-2238 GCA_017995345.1 Flavobacterium sp. | reverse complement strand
ACAAAAAATGCAACTGCGCTCGATGTGACAAAAAACTCGACTGCGCTCGATGTGACAAAAAATGCAACTGCGCTCGATGTAACAAAAAACTCGACTGCGCTCGATGCGACAAAAAATGCAACTGCGCTCGATGTGACAAAAAACTCGACTGCGCTCGATGTAACAAAAATCTCGACTGCGCTCGATGTGACAAAAAACAATTGCACTTTTATATGTTTCTACCTGGTATCAATTCATTCCACAAAAAAAACGCTACTCTTACGAATAGCGTTTTTTGAAAATTTATCAATTTATGATGTGACTGCTTTGCCGCGTACCTCGCAACTTCTCGCAATGACAATCGTCTTGAGGAATCAATCGCCCTAGCCCTGATAGAAGTGGAAATCCTTTTTCTAAACGCTGTCAGGGTTCCAAACCCTGACAGCGTTGAAAAAGATTGTAACGGATAGCAGGAAATAGCTCCTAAAACTAATCCAGTTTAGGCAATGCTACGATTCCCATGTTGAATAAGGTAAAGGCCTGAATATCGACGTTTTCTTGAATGGTTGCCGCCACGGATTTTCCAGCACCGTGTCCTGCATTGATATCGATACGGATTAGGGTTGGGTTTGTTCCGGTTTGTTTTTCCTGTAATTCGGCAGCAAATTTAAAACTGTGCGCCGGTACTACTCTGTCATCGTGATCACCCGTAGTGACCATGGTTGCAGGATATTGAACTCCTTTTTGTATGTTGTGCACGGGAGAATATCCTTTAAGATAACTGAACATTTCCTTGTTATCTTGAGCAGTTCCGTAATCATACGCCCAACCTGCACCAGCGGTAAAAGTATGGTAACGCAACATATCCATAACTCCCACAGCTGGCAAAGCCACTTTCATTAATTCTGGTCGTTGCGTCATGGTTGCTCCTACTAGCAATCCTCCGTTTGATCCACCACGAATGGCAAGATATTGTGGAGAGGTATATTTCTCAGCAATCAGGTATTCAGCCGCTGCAATGAAATCATCAAATACATTTTGTTTTTGCATTTTGGTTCCCGCATCGTGCCATTTTTTCCCGTATTCGCCACCACCACGTAAATTAGGCACGGCATAAACACCACCGTTTTCCATCCAAACGGCATTGGCAATACTAAAACTTGGTGTCAAACTCACGTTAAATCCACCATAACCATACAACATAGTTGGATTTTTTCCGTCCAATTTCAATCCTTTTTTGTGAGTGATAACCATCGGAATTTTGGTTCCGTCTTTAGACGTATAAAACACTTGTTTGGACTCATATTGCTCGCTTTTGAAATCTACTTTTGGTTTTTGATATACCTCAGAAGTTCCCGTTTTTGGTTCAAATGAAAAGATAGAACCCGGAGTAATATAATTTGTAAAGGAATAATATAAGATTTTTTCTTTTTTCTTTCCTCCAAAACCACCCGCTGTTCCTACGCCAGGCAATTTGATTTCGCGAACTAGTTTTCCTGAATAATCGTATTGTTTCACCACCGAAACGGCATCTTTCATGTAATTAGCAAAGAAATAGCCACCACCAGTTGAAGGAGACAGCACATTCTCTGTTTCTGGAATAAAGTCTTTCCAATTTTCCGGTTTTGGGTTGTTGACATCTACGGTAACGATGCGTTTGTTGGGCGCATTCCAATCGGTTTCTATGAATAATTTTTCACCTTCGTTTTCAATAATGTTGTTATCACTTTTGAAATTATCCACAATGGTCACAATAGGACTGTTGGGTTTTGTCAAATCTTTGACGTACAATTCGTTTCCGTAGGTAGAATTTGCTGCTGTAATTACCAAATAACGGTCATCCTCAGTTACTCCTCCGCCTACATAACGGCGTTTTTGGTCGGCACCAAAAATGACTATATCGTCTTTTTGCGCGGTTCCCAACTTGTGGAAATACAATTTATGTTGGTCCGTTTTTGCCGATAATTCACTTCCTTTTGGTTTGTCATAACTGGAGTAATAAAATCCTTCGTTCCCTTTCCAAGAAACGCCACTGAATTTTACATCAACAATCGTATCTTCAATAATTTTTTTCGAAATGACATCCATGACAATGACCTTTCTCCAGTCGCTTCCGCCTTCTGAAATAGAATACGCTACTTTAGAACCATCTTTCGAGAAATCCAATCCGCCAAGCGAAGTGGTTCCATCTTTAGAAAACGTATTGGGATCCAAGAAAATTGTTTCGGTTCCTTTGGCATCTTTTCGGTACAACACCGA
>JAGOJA010000180.1 GCA_017995345.1 Flavobacterium sp. | reverse complement strand
GGTTGTAAAATTAAAAGCAACAAAACAATAAAAACAAAAACCGCCAATTGGCGGTTTTTTTATTTCAATAAATCATTCAAAGCTTTATCTAAGGATGCGAATTTGAATTGGAAATTTTCATCTAAAATCTTACGACAACTTACATGTTGACTCGAAAATAAGATTTGGTGCATTTCGCCAAGAATAAGTTTCATTACAAATTTTGGAATATTAGGTAAAAACAATGGTTTTCCTAAAGTTTTAGCAATTGCTTTTGTTAACTCTGAATTGGTAACAGGATAAGGCGCGACTCCATTATAAACACCTGCTAATTGGTTTTCCATTACAAATTGGAAAATGGCTACTAAATCTTGAACATGAATCCAAGATTGATATTGTTCGCCTGAACCAAATGCTGCTCCTACTCCATATTGAATTGGTTTTGCCATTTCTTGCAAAGCACCACCGTTCTTAGCAAGTACAATTCCGATTCTAATTTTAGAGACGATTATTTCTAATTTTTCAAACTGACTGACTTCGTTTTCCCATTGTTTCACTACATTACCTAGGAAGGAAACATCAATATCTAAATCGGTTTCATGGTAGATATCGGTTAAACTATCTGGATAAATTCCAACAGCTGAAGCCGAAATGATTTGTTTTACTTGATGGGAATTCTTTTGAAGTGTTTTATATAACAGTTGAGTTGAAAGTAGGCGACTTTCAATAATTTCCTCTTTATAAGCGGTTGTCCATTTTTTAGCAACATTAGCTCCAGCCAAATGAATAATTACCTCAACACCTGTTAAAGCGTTAGTATCAATTTCTGATTTTTTTGGATTCCAAAAGAATCCTTTGTAGTTATTTTGTGAAACTAATTTAGATTTCGATGTAGATAAATAATGAATTGTATATCCGTTTTGAAGCAACAAATTCACCAATTCTTGTCCAACCAACCCCGTAGCTCCTGTAATTAATACTGTCATTTTCTTTTTCCTTTTTCTCAAATTTACTATCAATAAATAAGGTATGAAAGTAAATTAACTTATGTTTAGGATTAGTTCGAAGTTGTGAGTTGGAAGTAGAAAATTTTAACCTCTAACTTTAATTGTCCATTCGAATTGCATTTCCGAAACTTGTTCTCCTTTTTCGTTTTTACCAATTGAAGTTAGCCAAATAGTTTGTCCTTCATTAGTATCTACTGCTTTTTGAATGGTTTCTTTAATAGCGTTTCCTTGATTACAAGTAAAAGTAATTCTTCCAGTAGCTTTTTTTGTGAATACACTTTTATTTTGAGCCACTAACATTGAGATGTTTTTCTTGCTTTCTTTTATTTGATACATGACTAAAGCTCCCGTTGTAAACTCGGCGGCCATGGCTTGCACAGCAAAATACATGGAGTTAAACGGATTCTGGTTGAACCAACGATGTTTTACAGTTACTTCACAAACTTCTGGTGAAATTGACTTAACGCGCACGCCACTCCAAAAAGCAGAAGGCAGTTTAAAAAAGGTAAATAAATTTAGTTTTGCAGGTGTAAACTCCATAATTCATTGATTTATTTTGTAAAAATACAAAAAATACTATGCATTCCTACTATTTTTTTAAATGTTAATTTTATGTTAAATATTAGTACTATGCGTAACAAGATACCTTCTTTTAGACTTATCTTTGTATAAGAAATTAATAGGTAATCTAATTTCAATCATCAAATCAATCAATTGCGCAAGCAAAACAAATCAAAAAATGAACAGTCTAATTAAAAAAAAACAAGGGGAATTATGAACATTGAAAACACTAAAGCACAAATGCGAAAAGGTGTTTTGGAATTCTGTATCTTATCGGTCTTAAAAGAAAAAGATGCATATACTTCTGAAATATTGGATACGCTAAAAAATGCTAAATTACTAGTTGTGGAAGGCACCGTTTACCCACTACTAACAAGGCTAAAAAACGATAACTTATTAAATTATCGTTGGGAAGAATCCACATCGGGACCACCAAGAAAATATTACGGTTTAACCGATGAAGGTAAAGAATTTTTACAAGAATTAAATGGCACCTGGAAAGAATTAGCAGATGCAGTAAATATAATAACAAGTCAAAACTAAAGGTCATGAACAAAACAATAAGTATAAATTTAGGAGGTTTTTTCTTTCACATAGACGAAGATGCCTATCAAAAATTATCGCGTTATTTTGATGCGGTGAAACGTTCGCTTTCGGCTGATGGAAGAGACGAAATCATGAAAGATATTGAAAGTCGCATTGCCGAACTTTTCCAAGAGCGTTTAAAAAACGACAAACAAGTTGTGGGATTAACTGAAATTGAAGAAGTAATTTCAATTATGGGACAACCAGAAGATTACAAAATTGATGACGAGAAATCAACATATCAATCTAGTTCTTCTTCAACAAATTTCTATTATCCTTCAAAAAGATTGTATCGTGATAAAGAAAATGGAATGCTTGGTGGTGTAATGGCTGGTTTAGGACATTATCTAGGTATTGACACGTTATGGTTACGTATCATCATGGTTATTTTATTCTTTGGATTTGGAACTGGGTTATTTGTTTACATCGTATTATGGATTTTAGTTCCAGAAGCGGTTACCACAACTCAAAAATTAGAAATGAAAGGCGAACCGATAACCATCTCAAACATCGAAAAAAAAGTAAAGGAAGGTTTTGACGATATTACTTCTAAATTTAGTAATATCGATCATGAGAAAATCGCAAACACAGCTAAATCTGGAGCTACTAGAATTGGTTCTACTATTGAAGAAGTTATCACAACTATCTTTAAAGTATTCGCCAAAATAATTGGAGCTTTTATAGTGTTTTTCTCTGGAATGGGATTGTTAGCAATAATTATATTGAGTATCATCATGATATTTTCGTCAACAATGCCTGATAATTACATTTTAAACAACATTCAAACACCAATTGGTCTAGAAACACCACTTTGGGCTCAAGGAATGCTTTTATTATTAGGTTTTGGAATTCCGTTGTTTTTCTTGCTTATTTTAGGATTAAAACTAATCGTAAACAACTTAAGATCTATCGGAAATTATGTAAAATATAGTTTGTTAGCAGTATGGTTAATCGCAGTTGGAATCATAATTTCATTAGGAATTAATGAAGCTTCACAATTAGC
>JAGOJA010000179.1 GCA_017995345.1 Flavobacterium sp. | reverse complement strand
TTATAAAACCGAACGCACAACAGCAGTTTGGCAAAATGGCGGGTTCAGTGCTAAATTCAAGTTCAGTTCTTCTATTGAACTTTTATGCAAAACTGAACATTTGTGCTTCAAAATCCGCCACTTCGCCAAGCTGCAAAACGTTATATGATACCCTTGAGCTACACAAACCGCTGAAAAAAACATACAATAAAAATCAAAATTTTTCGTTTCTTTGAATAATGAAAAGTACATTAAAAATATTTATCTTTTTTTATTACTCATTGGGAACTATATTTTTACCAATGGGAGACTTTTCAACTTTACAAGACATTCCTAAAATGTATAATAATTGTAAAGAACACGAACATCACGATATGACACCACTCGATTTTATTACTGACCACTTAATAAATATTGATGGCTTGTTCGACAAACACGACAACGGAGATGAACAAAAGCCACACAAAAATATAGACTTCACATTTAGTAATTTTACTGCCACACTTTTCTTTCAAGAAGTTAACACTTTTGAATTCAAGAGTATTAAAGTAACAATTGAAAATAGTATTGTAATTTCAAATTACAAAAAAGCTATTTATACTTTCAACCACACTCTTTCCATTTTTCGCCCACCAATATTTGTTTAATTTATTACTGTAGTTCCTTTTTTTACAAAGGAAAATTAAAACATTTTTAAATTATAACAAATCAATAAAATGAAAAAATATTTTTTCGTTGTATTGGCTATTATATGTAGCTATACATCAAGTTTTGCACAAAGCAAAACACCAAAAGCAGTAATAACTGCTTTCAATTCTGCTTACCCAAATGCTAAAAAAGTAAAATGGGATAAAGAAGATAATAACTTTGAAGCAAGTTTTAAGTTAAATAAAATTGCAAATTCCGTAGTATTTAATAATGAAGGGGAAATTTTAGAAACAGAAGTCGAAATTAATTTTAATGAGCTTCCAAAAAAAGCTGTAAATTATATTATAAAAAATTATAAAAATCAAAAAGTAAAAGAAACAGCAAAAATTATTACTGCAAAAGGTAATATAATATATGAAGCCGAAATAAAAGGCAAAGACATCTTTTTTGACAACAATGGTAATTTAATAACAAAAGACAAAATTAGTTAGCACTAATAATTTAAGCACAACACACTTCGTGTGCAGTGCTTTTTTTGCTTAACTAATCTTTTCTAAATTAATTTAATTTATCAATTATGTTCAAAAAAATCAACTTTTCAACAAGGTATTCCTTGCTGTTAACTTTCGTTATATGGTTTCTTGCTATCTCTCAAATAGTACGAATTATATTTTTCGTATGGCAATACGATGAAGTTTCCTTTAATATATTTACTGCACTTGGTACACTTCTAACAGGATTGTTTTTCGATATTGGTACAATAAGTTTTATTGTATTTCCTGCCATTATATATTACTTCATTTTTCCAAATAAATTTATTGGCTCTTGGGTTGATAAAATATTCATTTGGTTTTTTACCACATTAGTAACCTTTATATTAGTATTTACCTTTTTTGCCGAAATCACTTTTTGGGACGAATTCAAAACCCGATTTAACTTCATTGCTGTAGATTATCTAATTTACACACACGAAGTTGTTAAAAATATTCAAGAATCATATCCAATACCAGTATTAATAATTGGAGTTTCGGTTATTGTTTTTTTAGTATTATTTCTGTTTTATAAAAGAAATGCCTTCAAAAACACATTCTCACAAACAGCAACTTTAAAAGAAAAAAGTATTGTATTAGTAATTGGTTTAGTTTCTTGTTTGTTTTTTACAACATTTATAACAAACAATCACGCCGAATGGTCTTCTAATCGGTATAATGCCGAAATCTCAAAATCAGGAATTTATTCGTTTTTTTCTGCTTTCAGAAACAATCAAATGGTTTATAATGAGTTTTACACATCTGTAAACGACAAAGAAGCTTTCAATATCATTAGAAATAAATTAACGGACAATAACAGTAAATTTCAATCTAATAAATTATCTATTCACAGGACAATTTCTGATACTACAAATGCTACACCAAGTAAAAAAAATGTAGTTTTTATATTAGTAGAAAGCCTAAGTGCCAGTTTTATGAAAGAGTTTGGCAACCAGCAAAACATAACACCGTTTTTAGATAGTTTAGCTCAAAAAAGTGTATTCTTCGATAATTTATATGCCACAGGAACAAGAACCGTTCGTGGTATGGAAGCAATGACACTTTGTATTCCGCCAACACCAGGACAAAGTATTGTGAAACGTCCAGAAAATCAAAACTTATTTACTGTATCAAATGTTTTTAAATCCAAAGGATATAATTCAAACTTTTTTTATGGTGGCGATGGATATTTTGATAATATGAACGCTTACTTTGGTGGAAATGGTTTTACAATTTATGATCGTGGACGCGGAAGTGTCTTGAGTGATAAAATTAAAACAACTCGAAATAATATCAACGACAACGAAGTAACTTTTGAAAACGCTTGGGGAATTTGCGATGAAGATATTTATTCTAAAATGCTAAATGTTGCCGATGAACATCACAAAAATAACAAACCTTTTTTCAATTTTGTTATGACAACTTCTAACCATCGACCTTTTACTTACCCTGACAATGCAATTGATATTCCATCAGGTAGTGGACGTGAAGGAGCAGTAAAATATACTGATTACGCTATAAAAAAAATGTTTCAAAAAGCAAAGAATAAACCTTGGTTTAAAAACACGGTTTTCATAATTATTGCCGACCATTGTGCAAGTAGTGCAGGTAAAGATGAAATTGATGTAGCCAATTATCACATTCCTGCTTTTATTGTCAATTTTCCACAAGAAATGAACCAAAAAGTATCAAAACAATGTTCTCAAATAGATGTTTTTCCAACATTTTTTTCAATGATGAATTGGAGTTACGAAAGCAATTTCTTTGGCAAAAATGTATTTAATCAAAACTTTGAAGAACGTGCTTTTGTTGGAACCTACAGAAAATTAGTATTGATGAAAAAAGAAAAAGTAATGATTTTGTCTGACCAAAAAAGGCAATCTTTTTACTATTGGAACAAAACAGATAATAGTTTAAAACCTTTGCCAATGGATAAATCATTTCTTAATGAAACAATTTCTTGGTATCAAACTGCCGACTATTTATTCACAAATAAATTATTGAAA
>JAGOJA010000178.1 GCA_017995345.1 Flavobacterium sp. | reverse complement strand
TAATCAGCATGTTTATAATGATTTTTAATCTACTATAAATATGCTGATTAATTATTTACAAAAATCAATAAAAACACTTCAAAAAGGACTTAAAATACCACTGCCATAACGTTGCCATTATCAATCAATGTCTCATTTAGAGGATAAGAAATTATAACTATTTTTTTTTGTTATTCGTGAGTGAAAAATAACTTTGTAAAAATAATTATGTTAAGATTTTGCAAAGAATTATTTGAGGGATTGGTTTCCAAAATTATACTCTTATAGGGACTTTATACAATTGTCTCAAAAAGTGTCATAAGTACTATAAAACATAGTATAACACTTATTTAAGTTTTTATTTCAGTTGATTATTCAGAAGAGTTTCAGAATTAGACTTTATTCTAATTATTACTTTTTTCGGTAATGTTGAAGGAATAGTGCCTAAATAGATTACAAATAATAGTTTGTGTTCAGAGAAAACTTTCGGGATCATGGTGTTGAAAAGGATTTTAATCTTTTAAAGAAAATTAGTCAAAAATTCAAAGGATTACTCTTTTAGTGAAAAAATTAGCAGTATTATTTACACCTCGCAAATCAAAGAATTTTTGATAAAATTTGAGGTTCTTAAAAAAGAGAATTTGCCTATAGAAACTTTTTTTCAAAGGCTGTGTCACCCATAGAACAACCTGTAGAGTTGTTTTTTAATGGGATAAATGACAAAATTCAAATTCAAAATACAAGTAAATTTAGGTCTCTTAAAGGTTTAATCGCACCTAATATTTAGAAAACGGGCTACTTGTTTTTTTTTTAAGCCAATTATAAATCATTAATTTGTTTTAATACCATTTGATTGTTAAATTTGCTATAATAAATTTGATGTGATTTTGTCAGGTTAAGTGCAGTCAAAATCCTTTTTTGACTATTCATGCGCTCAAATGAATTTCGACTTAAGCCTGTCCCGAGATAAGTTGAAGGGTTGGATTTAGCATTGAATTAAATATAATCTTCAAAAATCTAATGGTATAATACTAAAATATTGAAAAATAGAACACTGCTAAATCTTTTGAAAGCGATAAAAAATTAAGTTGTTTTTTAAAATAAACCAAAATATTTTAAAAAATTATTAAAAAGTCAGAATTCACAAATTTTGTACGCTGGTTGTTCAAATGGTTGCATTCAGACCAAAGAATTTATGAATGTTCAGTAAGGTGAAGTGTTTGTTTACAGTAGTAGTACGGACGCGACCCTAAACATATTTAAATGTGATGTTGTTATAAATACTAATAAAAGGGTTTCCCTTTTGCATAAAAATAACTTTTTAAAAATGAAAAAAGGAGAATTTACGCCAAAATTTTTCACGCTTTTAAAAGCAGGAATTACCAAAAAACAATTGTATAAGGATGTTTTGGCCGGAATTATTGTAGGAATTGTTGCTTTACCTTTATCCATTGCTTTCGCAATTGCGTCTGGAGTTTCCCCAGAGAAAGGACTTATTACAGCTATTATTGCAGGAATTGTTATTTCTGTTTTTGGAGGAAGTCGCGTTCAAATAGGTGGACCTACTGGTGCATTTATTGTTATTCTGTATGCAATTGTACAGGAACACGGTGTTAACGGACTTACCATCGCCACATTTATGGCTGGTTTTATAATCATGGGAATGGGTTTTGCAAAACTTGGGAATTTTTTAAAGTTTATTCCGTATCCATTAATTGTTGGATTTACAAGTGGGATAGCACTTATCATTTTTTCTTCACAAATCAAGGATTTATTTGGAATGCCAATAGAGTCCTTGCCAGCTGATTTTGTTGATAAATGGGTAGTTTACGGAAGTCATTTTACTCAAATTAATTGGGTTGCATTTGCCATTGCCATAGCAACTATAGTAATTTCTCTCTTTTTTATTAGAGTTACCACTAAAATCCCAGGTTCCATAGTAGCTATTGTTCTAAGCACTATTGTAGTGTACTATTTTGATCTTCCCGTGGAAACAATTGAATCTAAATTTGGTGAAATTCCAAATAGCATTTCCATGCCTGCTTTTCCACATATTGATTTTGCAACTATAAAAGCACTTATTCAACCAGCAATAGCCATCGCTTTATTGGGGAGTATTGAATCTCTTTTATCAGCTGTAGTGGCTGACGGTATGATTGGAGGTCGGCATCGCTCTAATATGGAATTGGTAGCTCAAGGTGCTGCAAATGTTTTTTCAGGACTTTTTGGAGGTATTCCCGCAACTGGAGCTATTGCCAGAACAGCAACCAATATAAAAAATGGTGGTAGAACACCCATTTCAGGGATTGTTCATGCGATAGTTTTGTTGTTGATTATGTTATTGATGGCTCCTGTAGCAAAGTTAATTCCGCTTTCTTGTTTGGCAGGAATATTAATTGTTGTGGCTTGGCATATGGGAGAATGGCACCATTTCTTTGCTTTATTTAAAAGCAACAAAATGGACATCATTGTGTTACTGACTACTTTTTTTCTTACCGTATTTTTTGATTTAATTTTGGCTATAGAAATTGGAATGATTTTGTCAAGTTTAATTTTTATGAAGCGAATGAGTGAAGCCACATCTATCAAAAGCACATCAAATATACTTGATTCAAACGATGATTTTGGGGATAAACTTTTTGAGGAAGAACTGGCCGAAATCCCTAAAGATGTCCTTTTGTATGAAATTAACGGTCCTTTGTTTTTTGGGGCTTCACAAAAATTTCAAGAGGTAATTTCCGATTTAAACCAACGTCCTAAAATTCTAATTTTAAGAATGAGAAACGTCCCATTTATTGATGCAACGGGGATAAATAGGCTGAAAGAAATCTGTAAACAATTACAGTCAAGGGGAACAACCGTAATAATATCTGGTGCAAATCATGAAGTTAAACTGGAATTGCTAAAAGCGAATATTTATACAATGCTTAATAAAAATAACATTCATGATAAAATTAGCAGTGCTATACAGCGTGCTAAAAATATTCTAGAAGCGGAAAGTAAGAACAAAAGTTAAAACGGTAAAAAGTATATAAAATTCATTTCGAAAAACGCAACAACTGATGTAGAGCAACACATAATTTAATCTCAATGTAAAAACTGTATTTATGCTTGATATAAAGGTGTTAGTTTCTTTTTGATTTGTACCGAACAATGCTATTTAAAAACAGATAAAACCCCTATTTA
>JAGOJA010000177.1 GCA_017995345.1 Flavobacterium sp. | reverse complement strand
TGATGTGCTAAATCTTCAATTCGGATAGGTTCTCCCATATCAAACATAAAGATTTTGCCTCCTTTTCCCATAGCACCCGATTCTAAAACCAATTCACAGGCTTGCGTAAGCGTCATAAAATAACGCTCCATTTCGGGATGGGTTATAGTAACAGGCCCACCTGCTTTAATTTGTCTGCTAAAAATAGGTCCAACAGAACCGCTAGAGCCAAAAACATTACCAAAACGAGTAATGATAAAATTGGAGCCTGAGCTTGTTTCATTTACTGCTTGAATATATTGTTCAGCTATTCGCTTACTTGCTCCCATAATACTGCTTGGATTTACTGCTTTATCCGTAGAAATAAAAACAAAGGTTTTTACTTGATAAGTATTAGCTAAATCGGCTATAATTTTTGTTCCAAAAACATTATTTTGAATAGCTTGATAGGGAAATGCTTCTAAAAGTGGCACATGCTTGTTTGCTGCCGCATGATACACTATGTCGGGTTGGTGATTCGCAAATAAATTTTGCATTAAATTTTCATCCTTAATATCTGCTAAATAAGGAATTAATTTTGTTTGTTTTTGAATGCCTTCTAGTTTTAAACATAGTTTATTTAAAGGCATTTCAGCTACATCTACTAAAAGTATTTTCCCCGGAATATATTGTAATAACTGTTTTACTATTTCGCTTCCAATTGAACCTGCAGCCCCAGTAACTAAAATTGTTTTTCCAGCAACTTGTTGTAATAGTTGCTCTTTATGAAATAACGCTTGTGGCGTTTCTAATAATCCTGCTATCTGAAATTTTCGTTCTTTAGTCATTTTTCAGTAAATTACAGTTTATTAAAAAACAATTCTAATGCCGTTTTGATACGATTCAAATCTTCAGCTGATAAACTAGAACCGGAAGGCAAACATAATCCGATATTGAATAATTCTGTTTCCAAATCATCTCCAAAATACAGATTATCCTGAAATAATGGCTGTAAATGCATCGGTTTCCAAACTGGTCGCGATTCGATATTATTATTTTCTAAATGCAAACGCAACGCTTCTCTTTGTTCAAAAGAAGCCAATTGAATTACATTCAACCAATGATTCGAAATAAAGTTTTCATTAGATTCCTGATGTAAAGTAACTTCTGAAAGGGTATCAAAAAGTTGTTGATAGAACGCATGATTTTGACGTCTTAATTGGATATGTTTTGAAAGCACTTCCAACTGTCCCAACCCGATACTCGCTGAAATATTACTCATTCGGTAATTATAACCGATGTGTTTATGTTCGTAATGAATGGCATCTTCTTTGGCTTGCGTTGCCAAGAATATTGCTTTCTCCTTAGCTGTTTCTGAATGGCAAATCAAAGCACCGCCACCAGAAGTCGTAATGATTTTATTTCCGTTGAAAGATAAAACTCCGAAATCGCCAAAAGTACCACAAGGTTTTCCATGATAAGTACTTCCCAATGCTTCCGCTGCATCTTCTAAAATGGGAATATTGTATTTTCTTGAAAGTGTTACAATTTCGTCCATTTTAGCAGGCATTCCGTATAAATGCACAAGCAGAATCGCTTTTGGTTGAATGCCATTTTCTAATCGATTTAAAATTGCTTTTTCCAAGGCATCGGGACACATATTCCAAGTCTCTTTTTCGCTTCCCACAAAAACAGGTGTTGCTCCTAAATATAAAATAGGATTTACTGATGCCACAAAGGTTAGACTTTGACACAAAACTTCATCACCATTTTGCACACCAAGAAGTTGTAATCCCAAATGAATGGCCGCTGTTCCTGATTGCAAAGCAGCAACCTGTGTGTTTTCTCCTAAGAAATCAGCTAAACGATTTTCAAATAAGGTAATATGAGGTCCAATAGGAGCAATCCAATTATCTTGAAAAGCCTGAGCAATATAATCTTGCTCAGTTCCTCCCATATGAGGTGGCGATAAAAGGATACGTTTTGAGTTCATAACTGCTCTTTACTAATTACCATTGCCCTTCAAAAGGCTCGATTGAAATACCTTTTTGTGGGCGACTCTTATTGAAATCAAAAAGAGTAATAAAGGTTAAAAATAGTATTTTACAGTCAAAAATAAAAGAAATATGCTGTACATAATACACATCTAAGTCAAAACGTTCTTCCCAAGTTAGGGCATTTCTTCCTTTTACTTGTACGTAACCTGTTATTCCAGGCAATACTTGATGTCTTTGATTTTGATATTCAGAATACAAATGAGCATAATCAGGTAACAAAGGTCTCGGCCCAACCAAACTCATATTGCCTTGTAAAATATTAAATAACTGCGGCAATTCATCTAAAGAAGTAGCTCTAAGAAATTTTCCAAAAGCAGTAATTCGAGCTTCATCTGATAATAATTTACCATCAACATCTCGCTCTTCAGACATAGTTTGGAATTTGTAAATGGAAAATCGTTTTTGATTCTTACCAACACGAGTTTGAATAAAAAACACTTTTTTTTGCAGAAGAAAAAGAATCAATATAATCAAAACAAAAACAGGACTTACAATTAAAAAAGTCAGCAATGCGATAATTTTATCTAGCACTATTTTTATTTCATTTTGATACATAGTTTATTAAGGGCAAGGTCAAATTCAAATTCAAAAATCAAGTTCAATAAAAAAGTGAAACGTCTCTGTGTAACTCTCTCAACACAATACACTTCCAAGAAAAACTCAGTGTAGCTCTGTGTAAAACTTTTCAAGTTAAGATCAAAAATCAAATTCAACTTTTAAAACGTATAAGGCATATAATTTAAAAGGCTGCATTTAATTACATTGAAAAGTTCATAAAAGAGATGCTTGACAGCATGACAAAGGTTGTGTATAAAACTTAACTACTACATAAAAATCTGTAATCATCCGTAGAATCAGTGTTATCAGCGTTCCCAATCCCCATTCTCCCTGGCACTGTCATTCCGAGCTTGCTAGGAATCTCCTGCAACGCAGGCACAACCACTAAACAAAGTTTAGTCAACCTCCCAGTCCCCCAGTCCCCCAGTCTCCAAGTCTCCAAGTCTCCCCATCTCCAAGTCTCCCCATCTCCAAGTCTCCCCATCTCCAAGTCTCCCAGTCTCACAATCTCCTCGCCTCCTAAAGCCTCCCATCCACTTTTCCGGTCAAGAACCCTTTAACATCGTAAACTACATTCGTTTCCTTTGTTAGAGT
>JAGOJA010000176.1 GCA_017995345.1 Flavobacterium sp. | reverse complement strand
CAACAAGATTCTATAATCCATTTAAGAGAAGTAGAGCTTTCCGACACGCAATTAAAAAACTTTTCAAGAGCTCAAAATACCACTAAACTTAGTGATAGTGTAATTCAAAAGAATCAGGCATCATTGACTTCGCTTTTGCGTTATAATTCGGTTGTGTATTTCAAAGAAAATGGAAATGGCATGGTTTCATCTCCTTCATTTAGAGGTACTACAGCACAGCAAACAGCAGTCATTTGGAACGGAATAAATATCAATTCTCAACTGAATGGTCAAACAGACTTTAATACTTTAACAAGTCGGGATTTTAATTCAATTGTAGTAAGATCTGGTGGTGGAAGCGTAATTTATGGAAGTGGTGCAATAGGTGGAACCATTCATTTGAATAATGAGTTTTCTTTTAAAGACAAGTTTGAAAACCAATTGCGTTTGGATTTTGGAAGTTTTTCTACTTATAGTGCAAATTATACTTTAACCCTTGCTAATGAAAAGTTTTCTGCTGACGCTAGTGTATCTCATAATCAGTCCGAAAATGATTATGAATATTTGGGTTACAATAAGCGAAATGAAAATGGTCAATATCAAAATACCAGTTTTAATTGGCACATAGGCTATCGGATTAATAGCAACAATGAAGTCCATATTTTTAGTCACTTGTTTGATGGTGATCGTCATTTTTCAGGAACAATTGCTTCTCCATCAAGAAGTAAATATTTAGATTTTAATACTAGAAATTTACTAGAATGGATAAATTATTCTGGATTATTTACATCAAAAACAAAGATCGCTTTTCTAAATGAAACCTATAAATACTTTGAAAACAAAGCACTAGAGAATTTCACGACAGGAGATGCTAACACTTTAATTTTTAAATACAATTTATTGTACGATTTTTCATCAAAAATCAAGATTAATGGAATTTTAGATTTTACCCGTAATACAGGAAGTGGTTCAAATCTTTTTAAAAATAAGAGAGAAATTAGTTCATTCAGTTTATTGATTAAACAACAATTGTTCGATTTTTTCTCTTATGAAGCAAGTCTTCGTAAAGAGATTACGACTAACTATGAAAGTCCATTATTGTATTCTATTGGAGGAAATTTACAATTGCTTGAATGGTATGCTTTGAAGTTTTCAGGCTCAAAAAACTATAGAGTACCAACTTTTAATGATTTATATTGGCAAGGAAGCGGTAACCAAAATTTGAGGCCAGAAAGTTCATTACAATTAGAATTGGGTCAGGTTTTTACAACTAAGAAATTATCGTTTACAACTACAGCTTTTTACTCAAAAATTACAGATATGCTACGTTGGCTACCAAATAATTCAGGACAATGGCAACCAATAAACACCGATAAAGTCAAGATTTATGGTTTAGAAGCTTTGTTAGAATGGAAAAAAGAATGGAAAAAAGTAACACTTCAAGTTAATGGCACATATGCTTACACGATTTCTGAAAATGATGCAACCAAAAAGCAACTCATTTATGTGCCTTTTCATAAAGCAACCTCAAGTTTAGCTTTTCGATACAAACACATAACATTTACTTATCAGAATTTATTTAATGGTACAGTTTTTACTTCTAGTGATAATTTTTATGATTTAGAAGAATATTTGGTTTCAAATATTTCATTAGATTATAAAATTGGAAAAATAAAACCTATTATGTTTGGGTTTCAAGTTTTGAATTTGGAGAACAAACCTTATCAAAATGTTTTGTCAAGACCCATGCCGGGTCGTAATTATATGATAAATTTAACCTTTAATTTTTAATACAATGATTTTAAAAAGAGTATTTATGATTGCAGCTTTAGCTGTGTTTTTTGCTTCATGTTCTAATGACGACGATCAAAGAGATGTTGATGATTTACCTCTAGGGGCTTATGATAATGGTGTTTTAATCTTAAATCAAGGCAATTTTGGTCAAGATAATTCTTCAATTTCTTATTTATCAAATGACTTTTCTACTTTTCAAGAAAGCGCTTTTTCTTCAGTTAATCCCACTAAAGTCCTTGGTAATACAGCTCAGGATATAGGTTTTTATAATGATTTTGCATTTGTAGTTTTAAACGCTTCAAATAAAATTGAAATAGTAAATCGATATACACTTGAGTCTATAGCTACGATTCAATCAGGCCTAGATAATCCTAGATATATAGCTTTTGCTAATGGAAAAGGATATGTAACTAACTGGGGTGACGGCGGAGTAACAAGTGATGATTATGTTGCCGTACTGAATTTATCAAATTATACAATTTCTGGAACAATTCCTGTAGATGAAGGACCTGAGCGTATAGTGGAAAACAATGGAAATTTATATGTAGCACATCAAGGAGGATATGGTTATGGAAATACAATTTCTGTAATTAATGCTACTTCAAATTCGGTTTCAACAACTATTCCTGTTGGAGATGTTCCAAACTCGTTACAAGTTAAAAACGGGGTTTTATATGTAATGTGTGGTGGAAAAGCAGCATGGACACAAGATGAAACACTTGGTAAGTTGTTTAAAATCGATTTATCAACTAATACTGTGAGTTCTTCAATTGATTTTGCTACAGGAAAGCATCCTTCTAATCTATGTATTTTTAATGATGCTATCTATTATACACAAGATTCCGATGTTTTTTCTATGGGTTTAAATACTTCAACTTTGCCTTCAAATCCTCTATTTAGTACTTTTGGACAAGGTGTTTATGGGGTTTATAGTTTTGCTGTTGAGAATAATAAGATATATGTAGGAGATGCAAGAGACTATAATTCAAACGGAAAAGTTTATATTTATTCTTTACTTGGTAATCTCGAGAATCAATACACAGTTGGTGTTATTCCAGCTGGATTTTATTTCAATTAAGCTTTTGATTTCTATATGTGTTTTAAATAAAGGCTTCAATTTAAAATAAGAAGCCTTTTTTAAACACACATTTTTTTAAAAATTAATTTTTTAATCGCAGTTGCTAAAAAATAAACCAATCGTTAATTTAGTTGTATTTTATAGAGAACAAAAAAATATTCGGCCTTTACTACAATTTAGCCACTTTTAAATCTTATTATATTACTTTTGACAGAACTTACACTGCAAATTTAATCGCAACAATTGTTCGTTACAAATTATCTTATTGATATAACATTGGCAGAAATTATATTTTTACTCAAGTATAATAATTTAATAGATTAATTCCAAA
>JAGOJA010000104.1 GCA_017995345.1 Flavobacterium sp. | reverse complement strand
GAGTTGTAGCTGATGCTGATGTTTCCGCACTCGTCACACGCATCGATATGCCCGCCCAAAGCCGAAGTTCTGCACTTTTTTAAGGCAAATAAACTTCTTAATTGCCAGGAATTTATTGCTAAATTTTCCAGTTTTGAACCTAAAATATTCAACACATCAGCGACTTCGTATCGAGGTTGAGATTCAGCTTGAGCAGACCGTGTTTTTGAGATTTCATTTTCATTAAATTTAAAGCTTGAATTTTGGCTTTTAACAAATTCAAAACCAACTACTTCGCTCTGCATTCCTCAAACAAAGTATCCAGCGGAGAGAAGAGTTTTTGGGTAGAAAGTTGGGCGATTTGAAGGTAAACGAGGGTCGTTTCGATGTTTTCGTGGCCGAGGAGATTTTTGATGCTCACAATGTTCATCCCATCTTCCAGAAGATGCGTGGCAAAACTGTGCCGAAGCTTATGAACACTCACTTCTTTCAATATTTTTGCTGATTTTGAGGCCTGTTTCACCGCCCATTGTACGCCGCGTTGCGAATATCTTGAATCAAATTCGCCACCCGCACGATTTGCTCGAGGTTCTCCAAATAGAAAATCTCCCGGTTTTTCCGCTTCGATGTATTTTTTTAAACTCCGAATCAAATGTTCGGAAAGTGGTAAGTAGCGGTCTTTTTTGCCTTTTCCCTAAACCACTTTCAGTTGTTTTGGGTCAAAAATCTAAATCACAGAGACGAAGATTTCTGACCTCCAAACAGCGCAAACCGCAACCGTAAAGCAACCCGATTAAGATTTTATGTTTTAAAAGTTTACAGCATGACAACATCTGCCAAACCTCCTGCTTACTGAGCACTACAGGTAGTTTTTTCTCTTCTTTAATTTCCGGAAGACTCAGGAAATCCTAGCTCAAACCTTCCGATTTCAACAGAAACCGAAGTCCGTAAACCGTGTGTTTAAAATACGATTGCGAGGGTGATTTTGATTTTTTCTGAAGGTAAAAAAGGTAATCGTGGATTTGCTCAGGATCCAATTCTGTCGGGATTTTCCCAAAATGCAGCGACACCGCCGCGACGTGTCTGGAGTAATTATTGAACGTACTCTGACTGCGTCCCAACACCGAAACGGTACGTTCAAAACGGCTTAAAAGTTCTGTAAAACCAGGAACTTCACGCTTTGCCTGATTGATGATTTTGTTTTCTCTGAGCTCGTCTGAACTCTTTTTTTTGTTGCCATTCTATTGATTTTTTAATTAACTTTACAAAGTAACTAATTTATGCGATTGGGAAAGCTACCGGAGGTTTAGTTCAACTGGGTAATGCGCCAATTTTCAAGGGCACAGTGGATAATGTATATATCCGTGATGTAGCAACCGTTAAGGATGGTGCGGATATTCAGGCTATGCGCTTATTGACGGAAAACGTTCCGTATATATCAATATTGCAAAAGCAGGTAATGCCTCTACACTAGATGTTGTAAACACGCTAAAGAAACAGTTGCAGGACATTCCGCGTAATATGCCCGATGACGTGAAGATCTCCTACGAATTTGACCAATCGGTGTATATTTCTATGCCATGAGTGACTATGCATCGTCTTTTGCATCGGTAAACCTTGATTTATTATTGGAAGAATTACTGCGGGAAAACACTTAAATTATTGCCAATAATAATACGTAAATTGCATCTATCAATTTTAATGCTTTCTTGAAATTTCGCCTCTGTAATAGTCTGTTCAATGAAGTGTTGTAAACAAGGAAACAAATATGAGTGAAAAAAGAAACATATCGAACAAACTTTTTGCAGAGCTTTGCAACCATTTCAGCAATGAAATAAATAGCCACTTTGAGATAAGGACTTTTAAAAAAGGAGAATTTATATACAGAAAAGGTAATAAGCCTAAAGGTGTGTATTTTATGAAATATGGGTGGGTTAAAATATTTAGGGGTGGCAATGAAGGTGATGAGGTTATATTGCAGATGCTTGGGCATAACGAATTTATCGGTTATGTATCTTTATTAAAAGATACACCATAACCTGACAATGCCCAGGCATTAGGATATTGCGAGCTATACTTTTTCCCCCGAAATGTATTCCTCACACTTATACATGAGAACAATGATTTTACCAGGTCAATTATTCAAATGTTGTGTGATGAGATATGGAGCAGTGAAAAACAAATTGTGAACCTGCATTCAAAGAAAATTGATTCACGGTTGGCTACTTTATTATTAGATCTCGAACAGGCATCTGAAAATAGCCCTGTGCATGATGACAGCCTGATTCGTTTACCTAAAAAAGATTTGGCTAAAATAATAAACATTAGCCCTGAAACGCTTAGCAGGTATTTAACCAGGTTTCAGGAATCCGGACTTATTAAATCTATAAACGGAATGATTGAACTTTTAAGAAAAGACAAATTATTTAAAATATCAAATATGAACGATTGAACAAATTTTTTCAGTGTCTTGACTTGAATCAAGGAAAAGCATTTCTAAAATACATAACTTTGGTCAGAATCATTTTAAATTATTCGTTTTTAACCTTTAAACTTAAAAATTATGGCACTAGTAAAAACAAATTTTCCATTATTCGGAAATCTTTTTGATGATTTCTTTGGCACCGAATTGGCCGATTGGAGAAACCAAAACTATTCGGCTACCAACACCACACTTCCTAAAGTAAACATTAAGGAAGACGAAAATGGGTTTGTAGTTGAAATGGCTGCGCCGGGTATGAAAAAAGGCGATTTTAAAATTAATGTTGATAACAGCCTGCTTACAATTTCTTCGCAAAAGCAGGAAGAACAAAAAGAGGGCGAAGGTGAAAAATACACCAGGAGAGAATTTGCCTACCAGGCTTTCACCCGTTCCTTTACCCTGCCCAATAGCGCCGATGCTGATAAAATCAGCGCTTCTTACAACGATGGTATTTTAACCGTTACTATTCCAAAAAAGGAAGAAGCTAAGCCTAAACCGCCAAAAAGCATTGAAATTTCGTAATTTATTATAACAGGTCATCGCAATTTTTTGCAATGACCTGTTATTGAATTTAATTGTAAAACTTTAAAAATTGGCTGATATGGACTTAATTAAATGGACAAAAAACATTAAACCAAAATTTCCAAATGTTGTTGAGAAATTTTTTGGTAAAAAAATTGACGACCAGGCTTCGGGTTCGGAAGAAATCGCCAGCGTACCCGCAGTGAACATAAACGATAAAGGCAACACCTTTGAGGTTTCTTTAGCCGTGCCGGGAATGGATAAAAAAGACATTAAACTTGAAGTTAAGGACAATTGCTTAGTTGTTTCTTCTGAAAAACAATACGAAAAAGAAGAAAACGAAGGCAACTGGATGCGCCGTGAATATGGTTATGCCTCGTTCCAACGAATGTTTCAATTACCCGAGAATGCAGACCCTGAACATATAGATGCTTCTATGAAAAACGGGGTATTGAAAATAAAAGTTGGTAAAATAAAGGGTAAAGAAGAAAACAAAAAGGCAATAGAAATTAAATAGTAACCACATAATTAAATGATCATGAAAATATTAAATAAAATTCTTTATACATTTCTGGCAATAGTTTTACTAACAAGTTGCGGAGATAAAAGCCAAAACAAAAGCGAAGAAGATAGTGTCGCGCAAACGGAAGAAATCCGAATGAAAAAACCGGATGAGTTGGGTATGAATGCCGATTCACTTGCAGGTAAGGTTCAGGAGCAGGCAATTGATGCTGTTGAATCATTGAATGACCAAATAGTGGCAGAAGCCTCAGAAGCTCTCGGACAAGTTTACGTGGCGCTTGACGCCCTCGAAGCAAAGGATACCAAAGGAGCTCTGGTAGCGCTTGAAAAATCAACCGGCAAGTTAAATATTTTACTGGCCCGTAAACCCGATTTGGCACTGGTACCTATTGAGGTATCGGTTAAAACCGTTGATCTGGTGACCGACCTTGAAACAATCAGGGATATAAAAAGAGCAGCAAGAAAGGCCTTAAAAGAGAACCATTTCCAGGTGTTGCGCCATGAGTTAGCAAAACTGGCCAGTGAATTGCAGGTTACTAAAGTTGAATTACCTTTAGCAACTTTTCCCGAAGCCATGAAATCAGCAGCGGCTTTAATTGACAAAGGGAAAACTGATGAAGCCAAAGTAGTGCTATACACAGCTCTTAACACATTAGTTATAAGCGAAGAACGCATTCCTTTGCCTATACTGAGGGCACAGGCGCTTATCGCACAGGCCATAACCGATGATGCTTCCAATGAAGACAAAAAGAAAGAGGTGCTCGCACTTCTTGACAATGCAGAATACCAGTTAATTATGGCCGAAGAGCTTGGTTATGGCGACCGCGACCGTGAATATGAAGAACTAAACAAAACCATTAAAGAATTGAAAAAATCAGTGAAAGATAATGGTGATTCTCAGGCATTGTTTGAGAAATTTAAAACAAAACTTGCTGATTTTAAGAAAAGAATAGCTTCATAACAATTTTTATTCTTAACTTTTAGATTAAATTAACCGGGGCTGTAAAATATTAAATAACATACAGCCCCTTTAGGCAATAAAAGCCGGAATAATATTTCGAAAGTTTAAAAATGTTGATTAATAATTCCAAAACAGTGCAAACATGAAAGCAAATTACATAGCCTTGTTCATTGCTTTTTCAATAACCTTTTCGTCATGCAATGGACAGGAAATAAAAAAAGGAAAAGAATAATAATGAGTCTGATACTACTTTAATATTGGGTAACCAACCTAAAGAAGATATTAAGGTAAATAAAGAGTACGATGAGAATGGAAATTTAATCCGTTATGATTCTACTTATACCTATTACTATTCAAATATTGAAGGAGATGAAATTGCTGCCGACAGTATTTTTAATAATTTCCGGAATATGTTTGAAGACAATTATTCTTTCTCAACAACGCCATATTTCAATGATTTGTTTTTCGAAGACAGCTTGTTGAAGTATGATTTTTACAAAAACGACTTTTTTCACGAACGTTTTATGAATAATATGCAACAAATGGAAAGACTATTTTGGGAAATGGACTCTATCGAAAACAAGTTTTCCATGGAACAATTTCCTGAGAAAGGAAAGAATGAATAAAATTATTTCACTATAAATCGGTATTCCTGAGTAAATAGGGTTACAGATTATAAACATCAAATAACTGTAATTCTTGAGAAAATGGATGATATTGACAAATATAGTATTTTGGGTTTAATATTCGGCTGCCCCTTAAAAGACGAAATTGCCGAGAAATGTCCGTTTCATTACATCAGGAAAAAAGAACCATCTGAAAGGAACAAAATTGTATTAAAATATAGTGAAAAGAAGCTTATAGAAATGTTACATTTTCATAATTGCAGATTGTGTAGAAAAAAGTAGTTGTTTAATCTTAAAATCTTTAACATTATGATGCTTTGGTTGATATTCGGGATATTTTTTATTTTAAGTTTGATTGCGGGAAGCAGACTAAAATCCAAATTCAGGGAATATTCAGCAATTCCTACTGCCAACGGCATGAGCGGAGCCGAAGTTTCAGCGCTTGTGCCTTTACAAAATATCAGCGCAACTATTTTAAATAAGATTTTTATTGGAATGTTTTTCGGCTCGTTTTTACTCGGAAGTTTGTTCTCCATGCAAACGGCACTTTTAATAATTGTTGCATGTTATGGAGTTTTTACACTTTTTGCATTTATTACACTACCAGTTGAATTTGATGCAAGCAGCAGGGCATTAGCATGGATTCAACGTACCGGAATAACCGATTATTATTCACGCTCAAAGGCTGAAAAAGCATTGCGTTTGGCAGCTTCAACTTATGTAATAGCTGCCTTGTATTCGCTTGCTACTTTACTCTATTATTTGTTTGCTTTGCTTGGACATAGTGATGAATAACAACTATTTAAGAATATGGAATACAAAGATTACTATAAAATACTGGGTGTTGATAAGAAAGCCTCTCAGGATGAAATAAAGAAGGCATATCGCAAACTGGCGGTAAAATACCATCCGGACAAAAATCCCGGGAACAAGGAGGCAGAAGTAAAATTTAAGGAAATTGGTGAGGCTAATGAAGTATTGAGTGACCCGGAAAAAAGAAAACTATACGACCAACTGGGCTCCAATTGGAAGCAATACCGGGATGCTGGCTATGACCCATCAACCGCTGGTGGAAGAGCAAGATATTCACAGGGTGCACCCGGGGGGCAATATTATTATGAGTTTGAAGGCGACCCTTCTGAGTTTTTTGGAGGTGGTAGCAGTGGTTTTTCAGACTTTTTTGAGTCTTTCTTTGGAAGAGGAACCAGACAGGGGAAAGGATTCTCTGGTACCGGCGGGTTTTCCGGGTTCGGTGCAGATATACCCGGTAACGACCTGGCAGGAGAAATAACTATTTCTTTACAGGAAGCCTACACAGGTACCGAACGCATTATTGACATTGGGGGTGAAAAGATTAAGCTGAAAATAAAACCTGGAGCTTACTCTGGATTAAAACTCCTCGCAAAAGGAAAAGGAGAGAAAGCCCAGGGAGGAAAGGCAGGCAACCTGTACATCACCATCAACGTGTCCCCTCACCCGGATTATGAGCGCAAAGGAAACGACTTGTATATGAACATGCCTGTGGATTTGTTTACAGCACTACTTGGTGGCAAAATGGAAATCCAAACCCTGTCAGGCAGAATAAACATGAAAATTCCTGAAGGTACTCAAAACGGCAAACAGTTCAGGCTTAAAGGAAAGGGTATGCCTGTATATGGTACATCTTCGCATGGTGACTTATATGTTAAAATTCAGGTGAAGCTACCGGATAAATTGACCCCGGAACAAAAAGAACTGGTTATGAAATTGAGAGACAGTGTTCAGAAAACAAATCGTTGATTGAAAATGACCAAATTAAATATGAAAAAAGTTTAATCAAATAAGAATCAAAAATTAATAGCCAATTAAAATGAAAACAATAATTGTACCTACCGATTTTTCTGATTGCACAGATAAAGCACTACGTTATGCCGCTTATATTTCAAAAAAAACCGGTGCCTTAAAATGAAATAAGATGAAAACAACAATTCATAACAAACATTTATTGACAGATAGCAACTTGGCAAGTCAGTTTGGAGAGGTCATAAAAAATCATAATAAATGGTTTGACCGCATGAATGTTCTTCTTAATTCCAATAAACTTGATGTTTATTTAACAGAAAACAATAAGGGGATAAAAGCAACTTTTTATTTAAAACAAGGAGCTAACCAGGTTTTTGTAGAAGCTGAAGGCACTGATCCGGCGATCTTAGCTGAACAAATAATGACCCGGCTTAAATCCAGGTTTTTAAGGCAATTTATAGCTTCACAAAAAAAAACAAGACTTAACATAGCAAGCAAGCATTTATCCCAACTTAATAAGCTAAGAAACGAAGAGGATAAAGAACACTTTAACTTCCTTATAAAACAACTTTTGCCTGCTATCCGCGGGTTTGTAGCCAGGTATCTTTCGTATAGCAAAACAAAAGTTGCCAGCGGGTTTACAATTGATGATTTGGTGGATGAGATATACCTTGCTCTTTATGAAAGATTTGAAGAACGACCTAAAAATGACAAAGAGTTCTCCCCATGGAGTTTTCAAATTGCCCGCGAAACTTTGGAAAGTTTTATGGAAAAGCATTACACAAAAAACGCACATATTTCGTTCGATAAGCTGGCTGAAGAAGAACTTTTAAGCATGGAAGAAAAATTTACCGCTGATGCAGACGGAGAACTTATCATGCAGGAAGATTTGGATGATATTTCTTACGAGAACACAAAATTAGGCAATGAGATTCTCAACAACGATGCGCTAATTGAACTCCCTGCCGATATTGAAATAGAACCCGTTGTAAACGAGGTTTTGGCTAATGTTGATGAAAATGCTAAACGGGCTTTTGAACTGTTCTGGCTACATGAAATGACTGCTAATGAGATTGCAAAATCGATGCATATGCAAATTGAAGCTGTCGAAAATATCATTGATTATATCTCATTCAGTATTGTATCAAAACTAAAAAATAAAAATGTATGAAAAAGATAAAAACAATAGTTCTGTACAACCAAAATGTGCCATTGCATATTGGGGCTTTTATTGAAGCCATAGAACAATTGGAAATGCACTTCAATGCTGCATCCATGGAACATTTTTTCGAATCAGATAAGGAGTTGGGGATGGCTATTAAACGGGCAATGGCTATTTGCAGGAATTTAGGGTTTCCGCTTGAGCAGCACTTCCGCAAAAGGTACGTTTCTAACAGCGATTCGCATACCTTAAAGATTGACTGGCAAATGTCTAAAACGGCGTATTTCCTAACCATGATTAATGGCAACCCAGACAATCCTTTAGTTGGCCGTTTTCAATGGGAGTTGTTAAAAAAAATGGTCTGATTTATTTCTTAATGAAACCCTTATGCACTGCCGTCCACAACAAGGACATGAACCGAGCTTGCGAGCTCGCCAAAGGCAATAAACAAGAGGGTTCCACGGAAATAGAAGTGCTAAAGTCAATTTTGACGATTATAAGTGTTTAAAAAACAGATGTCTAATTAAAAATATATTCGAGGGAATAAATAGTTTCAAACTTTTAAATTAAAAAACAATAAAAATGACAACAATTAGTAATGAATTTCAAGACGAACAAAAGGGAATAAGAAGTATTTCCTCAAACTGGTGGGCTTTCATCATTAAAGGCTTCCTTGCGCTAATATTCTCTGTGTTGGCTTTTATTATGCCCGTTACAGCCATACTTGCCCTGGCAATTGTTTTTGGTGCATTTGCCTTAGCTGATGGTATTTTTGGCATTATTGCATCGGTTCGGAAAATCAGGAAGGGAAAGCGGTGGGGATGGCTTATTTTTAGCGCTATTATAAGTATACTGGCAGGTATTGCTGTTATTGTTTCTCCACTTATTGCCACTGTTGCAATTGCCAGCTTTTTATGGGCCAGCATTAGTTTTTGGTCAATATTCGTTGGCATATCAGAAATAATAACAGCCCTTCGGCTTCGCAAAGAAATCAAAGGAGAATTGTGGATGATATTTAGCGGATTATTCTCAGTTATATTGGGAGCTATCATCCTCTGGATGTTTATAACCCAACCTGAAAATGTATTGTTGGCTTCGGGTTGGTTGCTTGGAATTAATGCGTTTCTATCGGCAATGACTTATTTCTTTTTGGGTTTTAAATTAAAAAAAACATCAGAAAATGGTGCAAAAACAAAACTTTGGTAACTTTAACTTTTATTTGAGATGAATCATGGATTGTTAAACGGACTGTTTATAGTATCGCTTACGATATTATTTTTAGCACTTTTATTAAAAAGAGCGAAACAACCTTATTTTATTGCCTATATCATAGCGGGAATCATTCTGGGGCCTGAGGTGTTCGGGGTTATTTCAAATTCATCAACGATTAACGAAATTGGAGAACTTGGTGTAATATTACTCATGTTTTTTATCGGAACAGAAATTAACCTGCCCGACTTTTCTAAAAGTTTTAAAAAACCGTTACTGGGTACATTATCGCAATTGCTACTCAGTTTTGCTTTCATGGTTATAACAGGTCAAATTTTAAATTGGTCCTGGCAGGTAATTATACTTTTGAGTTTTGTCATCAGTTTAAGTAGTTCTGCCATTATTTTTCAATATTTATCAAACACTGGGCAAATTAAAAGTAAAATAGGGCTGTTAACATCCGGAGTATTAATCATGCAAGATATACTCATCGTACCAATGATGCTTACCTTAAACTTTATGGCCAAAGGTAAATTGGAGACCATTGAGTTAGCAAGAACAGTAGTTGGCGGTCTGGCCATATTGATTTTTATGCATTTCGCCATTCGCAAAAAACTAATAAAAATTCCATTCAGGCATGATTTGATACGAGACCACGACTTGCAAGTATTTTTGGGTTTTGTTTTGTGTTTTGGCATGGCACAGGTAAGTCATTGGTTTGGGTTATCGGCTGCTTTGGGGGCGCTTTTGGCAGGTATATTGGTCGGACAGGATAAGTCCACCCAATGGTTAGATCATGCCCTGGTCCCTTTTCGTGTTTTCTTTTTAGCCTTTTTCTTTTTAGCAGTTGGTTTGCAACTTAACCTACACTTCGCATACCAAAACATTGGTGTTATATCGTTAATCACCCTTGCAGTTATGGTTATTAATAGTTTAATAAATGCCATGATATTTAAAGGCATGGGCAGTACATGGCATGATAGTATATATGCCGGAGCTTTGTTATCTCAGATTGGCGAATTTAGTTTTGTTCTTG
>JAGOJA010000103.1 GCA_017995345.1 Flavobacterium sp. | reverse complement strand
CAAATCCCTCTTTCTCCGCGGAATTAAAACCCTAACAACTGTTAATCAGTGAGTTAGGGTTTTTTGTTTTAATTATTAGCCCACATGAGCACGATACACCACCTAAAAGCGAATCAACAATGGATCAAGGATCAATACCAAAAAATTCGTGTTAGTTGATATTAGCTTGTAAATTCAACAAAAGCTATAATGAAAGTCGTTATAAAAAACGATGCTGTGCAACTTCATTAAGCATTTATTTAGCATTTTAAGCCTGTCTCATTTATTTAAAAAAAGAGCCGCTGAAAACAACAGCTCTTTCCTAACCTCATAAAAACCTAACCTTATTTTGCTATTTCTCGTAGCTCATTTTTAATTCTACTCGTCTGTTTTTTGCACGTCCTAGAGCAGTAGAATTAGTCGCAATTGGTTTGCTTTCTCCGTATCCAATTGCTTTTATTCTTGATCCAGAAACTCCTTTTTTTATTAAATAATCTTTAACTGATTCCGTACGTTTTTGTGATAATTCAAGATTAAAAGCATCACTACCATTACTATCGGCATGTCCTTCAACAACTAAGTTAGAAGCATCATACTTGTTGATTAGAGCTGCTAATTCATCTAATTGTACTAATGATGCTACTTTTAAAACGGCACTATTATTTTCGAAGAATATTTTACTACCTAAGTACGTAATTCTTTCTATATCTTTTTTAGCAATTTCAGGACATCCTTTATTTTCAATAGTACCTTTTACAGTAGGGCAACGGTCATCAATATCAGCTACACCATCTCCATCAGAATCTGGACAACCTTTTAAACTTGCTGGACCAGCTGCATCAGGACAACGATCTACGTCATCAGGTATACCGTCTTTGTCATTATCTAATGGGCAACCTGAAGCATCGACTCTAGTTCCTCGTGGAGTATCTGGACATTTATCATTGATATCAGCTACACCGTCATTATCTGAATCTGGGCAACCTTTTAATGATGCATTTCCTGAAACATCTGGACAGGCATCTAAATAATCTGCAACACCATCTTTATCTCTGTCTAATGGACATCCATTTGCATCAACAGCTACACCAGCTGGCGTATCAGGACACATGTCATTACGGTCTGCTACACCATCATTATCAGCATCTTTTTTATTTCCTAAATTGAAAGTCAAACCAGCCATGTGAGATAAGTAAGCATCTTTTTTACCATTATCATTTACGCCATCTCTTCGGTCCTTATTAGAAAAACTAAAAGTTTCTTGAAGGTTAAGCGTAATTACATCAGTCAATCTAATGTTTAACCCACCACCGGCAGTAGGTAAGGCATAATCAATTCTGTCTTGATCAAAGTTTACGTCGTTGTCAAATAATATAGCCCCTACTCCTGCAAACGCATAAGGTCTGACAATAGATTCAGGACTGGTCATGTTAATTCTCAAATTTAAGGCAACCAAATTAAAATCACTTTTAAAACTTCCTAAAATTCCACCATTGTAACCAATTGTTCCTTTTGAAGCTAAGAAGTTTAAATCAAAATAACGACCTAAGTATCTAGAAACGGAAACACCTCCAAAACCATAAAATGCTTTATCTGTTTTATAAAAATTATTCCCCAAATCACCTTGATACTGTGTTACACCACTATGAAGACCAATGTTCCATTTTTTGTCCTCAGTCTGTGCTTTTGCGATAAATGTAAATGCTAAGCAGCTACATACTAATAGGATTTTTTTCATTTTATTTGAGTTAAATTATTTAACACAAAGTTTGTGAATATTGAGACGTATTTTGTTACAGAACTTTAATAATATGTTGTATCATTCACACCTTTAGCTGGTTTTGACATGCTAGGAAAAAAAATCCCGTAGCTTAAATAAAGATAATCCCCGTTTTAAATGATTTTTCACTTTGCATTCATCAGCAAAATTTCTTCAACTCTCGTTGTTCTATTGTCTACGTATTATAAATCTCATATATTTACTTTCTGATTAATAAAAAATAGGTCATTTGAACTTTTATCCCAACGTTTCAGGAGAACTGACATTCGTGAAAAACTGTTCTCAATACTAAATAAAACATAATGGAAAAATACGTACGACAATTAATTACAATAGAATTTGACGATAAAAAAGAAACCTTTAGTGGTTTCCTTATTGATTGGACCGAAGATTGGATTTTGCTGAAAAACAATCCTTTTGATTTTATAATTGATGGCTATACGATACTAAAAAACAAAAATGTCAAGTCAATTATTCAAGACAAGGACCATGAATTCACTGAAAGAGTAATTAAGCTTAAGGGTTTAAAAACAAGCTCAGATGAAATAATTCCGCTTCAAGATTTGTCTTCCATTATACATTTTCTAGCGAACAAATATGAGATTTTTCAGATTACAAAAAAATCAGATAAAGCGGTTTATCTTGGTAAACTCATTGAACTACAAGAGAAAGAATTGTTAATAGACTTTTTAGGAACCGAAGGGAAGTTTGAGGGTGAAATGAGTTTTAAGCTAAACAAAATAAGAGTTATCGAATTTGATACTGATTATATCAATTCTTTGAAACTAATTGTTGACGAAGAGAATAAAAAGTAAATGATCGTGACATTAGGAAGCCACAACCACTCTGGAAATCTAAATCACCACAAGAAAGATGAAAAACAACCTCGTTTAAGTCATTAAACGAGGTCTAGTTTTAAAAGAATGTTATTTTTTAGATTCTTCTACAGAGACTTTTCTAAACTCTTTTAATAGCTTCTCTAACTCTAAAGTTGATTTGCGTGCTCTTGGCCCAGCAGCCTTGATACCTTTCTCAATTAGTGATTCAGATTCTGTTTTGAATGTTTCGAATTCGGCGTTGATTTTTTCGATTAAATCTTTCATAATAATGCTTTATTAAATTAGGCAGCAAAAATAGATGGTTTGCTTTTGAAATATAAATAATTTGCTGTTAAAATTATTATTTTTTTTACTAAAAATAAGACTTCAAGTGATGAGTAATGTTTAGTAGTGTATCTATATTCCAAAACTATTAAATTTTGTTTTGTTTAAATTTTGGAGATGCAAACAAAACTTCACATCTAGTTACGCTACATTTTGTAATTAATTTGACTAAGATACGAATTTAAGTACCTATTCTTTTTGCTGTGGGCTATTATCTAGTTTTACTATTTTCTTAATTAAATTATTAAAATATCTGGCTTTTAGTTTGAGAACGATTAATACGGCAACATAACTAAATTCATATTAAATAAATAAAATTTTAGATGACAAGCTATTACATTTGATCAATAATTTGAAGAAAAATATTTTGCCAATAACTAGGATGATAACTTGTATCAGTATCCCCAAATCGAATAATAATTATATTTTTTTCTGGATAAACATATATAAATTGACCATACAAGCCAATTGCATAATAGCTTCCATATTTTAGAGGTCCAATTCCCCAATTATTATTATAAAAATGTTTGTTGTTTCCAGTAGCATCCGTATGAGTTGAATTGTAAATCCATTTTTTCGAAATAATTTGTTTACCATTCCAATTGCCATTATTAAGGTATAAGCGCCCAAATTTGGCAAAATCAATGGCTCTAGCTTGTAAACAACAAAATACTTTTTCGATTGCTTGACTGTCATTTCTGTCTAAACTCCAAGATGCTGATGCTTCCATTCCAAGAGGTTTCCAAATTTTTTCTTCCAAATTTCGTGAAATTGTTCCTCCAGTCACCTTTTCAATAATTAAACCTAACAACATTGTATTTGCACTACTGTATTTGAATTTTAAATTAGGTAAACTCTCCAATTCTAAATCCATTAATTCTTCTCTTAAATTATTGCCCCAATAAAATTCGGCGTTATCAGAAATAGGATTAAATGGGTTATCTGTAAATTTTATTCCAGAAGTATGTTGTAATAGATTTTTTAGGGTGATTTTATCCCATCCAACTTTAGATTTGTATTGTGGTAAATAGGTAATTATAAAATCATTTTCGCTGTTTATTTTGCCTTCATCAATTGCTATTCCTATTAAACTTGAGACAAAAGGTTTTACCGTTGAAAAACTGGAAAATGAAGAGGTTTTATTATATTTTTTATCATAGTTCTCATATAAAATGGTGTCGTTGCGAATTATTAGTAATGCTTTTGTCTTATGAATAACCGCAAAACTATCCAAACTAATATTTGTTGCATTTAAATCCCGATTTGTTAAACCAATTTTCTCCCCCAATTGATATTCTTTATTGGCACTATAAAAATTATAAACGGGGCTTTCATTTTCTACAATTCTTTGAGTAAAATGCTTATAATCATTTTGGCTTGGCAAACCACCATGTCGCAAAGTTTTATAAACATCACAAGAAGTAAAACTTAAGACAAGAAGAACTAGAAGTATATGTTTTGGCATTTAAAATGTTGTTTTAGACAAAGGTAAAACTAAAAACTGTAGCAAAACTGTATTTTTGTATTGTAGTAATACTGATAATAACACTCCATTTTCAAATGAAATCTAATTCAAAAAAAGAAGCGCATAGCAATTTGCAACATTTCCTAGATAACAATTCAAGAAATCTATTTTCAACACAATATCTATAAAGCAAATTGACAGTAAAATATAACAAAACTTTAGCTCATAATTTTAGTATTGTTTTATATTTTTTAAATACTTTTGCACACTTAACTCAATTAACTAATTAATAATGAAAAAAATAATTTTTTTACTTTCGGCAGCTGTTGTATTGGTATCATGTACTAAAGATAAATACACTATTTCTGGAATCGCAACTGGAATTGAAAATGGCAAAACCATTATTCTTGAAACTCAAGACGCAAGTGGAATGGGTCTAATTGCTGTTGATACTGTAAAAGTCGAAAATGGTAAATTTGAAATTGAAGGAAAAACTACGGAGCCTTCTTTTCATACATTACAAGTTGAAGGTGTTCAAGGTAAAGTACCACTTATCTTAGAAAATGGAGACATCAAAGTTGTCATCAACAAAGACAGCATACATAAATCTAAAGTTTCAGGAACTTATAACAATGATGAATACGTGAAATTTAATGACGAAATCACTTTAGTTCAAAAGAGACTAATAGATTTCCAAACTAAAAACATGCAAGCAATGAATGCGGCTCAGCAATCTAAAGATACTATAGTTATCAATAGTTTGATGAAAGAATTCACTAAAATTCAAGAAGAAGTTGGTGTAGCTTCAAAAGCAAAATATATTTCTTACGCTGAAACACATCCTAAATCATTCATCTCAGCTTTAATCATTCAAGGGATGTTAAATGACCAAAGTGCTGATATTGCAAAATCTGAAAAATTATACAACAGCTTAGATGAGTCGTTGAAAAAAACAAAACCAGGTTTAGCAATCAAAACTAAACTTGCTGAAATGAAAGCGCCTGCTTCAGTTGGAGCATCATCGTCTGCATCAGCTCCAGTTGGTGACGCTAAATGAAGAGCAGATTTTTCAGGTCCTAATCCACAAGGGAAAATAATTTCTCTTAAAGAAAATTTAGGAAAGGTAACAATTGTTGATTTTTGGGCTTCATGGTGTGGTCCTTGTCGACAAGAAAACCCAAATGTCGTAGCCCTGTACAAAGAGCTGCACAGCAAAGGTCTTAACATAATTGGTGTATCTTTAGATAAAGATGCCAAAGCTTGGAAAGAGGCTATTGCAAAAGATAAATTAACCTGGAATCATGTTTCCAATTTAAAATTTTGGGATGAACCTATCGCAGCTCAATATAAAGTAGAATCTATTCCTGCTACTTTTATTCTTGACGCATCAGGAAATGTAGTCGCACAAAATTTAAGAGGAGAGGAACTTAGAGCCAAAGTTTTAGAACTTTTGGCAAAATAACCACCTTCTTGGACACAAATAAAATAAATCTCCCTAGTGGAGATTTTTTTATTTTATTCAATACCAATACGTTAAAAATAATACTAAAATTAAGTGTAAAATTAGTTTGCAGAAACAAAAACTGTTTCTATATTTGCACCGCTAACAACAGCTAACTGTTGTACTCAAAGGCTTTGGGGAGATACTCAAGCGGCCAACGAGGGCAGACTGTAAATCTGCTGTGTAAACTTCGCAGGTTCGAATCCTGCTCTCCCCACTAAAACGCCGCAAGTAATTGTAGCGTTTTTTTTTATACCTATTAATTGGTATTTTCAACATTTCATAATTAAGGTAAATCCATAAAAAAATCCCATACCATTTTATCTGACATGGGATTTTAAATCTTTTTTTCACTTCTTTATTCCAGTATAAAATTTACTGTAACAGTTGCTGTAATAGTAATTTCTCCTGCTGCCAGCGTTTCTCTAGGAGCGCTCATATCATTACTTTGCATTGTTTTCATGCCTACATACATTGGTTGCGGATAATAGGTTTGTGAATTATCTGAAATGGTCAATGCACGACCTACTTTTTGTCCTAAAACAGAAACATAATCTTCTGCTTTTAATTTTGCTTCTTTCATGGCAAGTTTTCTAGCTTCGGATTCATATTGTTTCATCTTTGAAGATTGAAATGTAACGTTATCGATCCTATTGATTCCCTGATTTACCAAACCTTCCATCAATTCATCATAATTTGATAAATCTCTTAACAAGATCTCAATTGTTTGTGTAGCATTGTAGCTGTGTTTCTTTTTTTCATAATCATATTGTGGATTTAGTGAAACACGTTGCGTTTTAAAATCTGCTGGTGCTAAGTTCATTTTTTTTATAAACTTTAAAATAGCATCGATCTTTTCATCATTTTGTTTTTTAACCTCTTTGGCATTATTCCCTTTTGTTTCAACTGTAGCCGCAATAGTAGCTTGATCCGGAACAACCTTTACTTTACCTTCTCCGTTTACAATTATTTGAGGGATTTGCTTCACTTCTTGTCCGTAAGATATTTGCATAAAAATTAGAGACAATACTAGTATAACTTTTTTCATTTTTGTATAATTTAATTGTTTTTACTAAATTCTTTTCAAAAGTTGTGCCGTTATAGTTTTCCCATTTTCGCCATCACAAAAAGAACAATTATCGGAATTACTAACAATATTACCATCAGCGTGTGCTCTACTAACAGAGTAGGTTCTTTTACTAACGTAATCAAATAACCACCTACAGCACCACCAAAATGTGCTGTATGACCAATGTTATCATTCTTAGCCTTTATTCCGTAAATCGAATACAACAAATAAAGGATTCCAAATAGGTAAGCCGGCATTGGAATAATAAAAAAAATTCCCAACATCATGTCTGGCTGTAATAATATTGCCGAATATAGAACTCCTGTTACTGCCCCAGAAGCACCTACAGCTCTGTAACCGTAATCATTTTTATGAAAAACCATGGTCAATAAACTGCCAAAAATCAAACTGCCAAAATAAACTAGTATAAAGGAAAAACTACCAAGATGATTTATGACCACTGGTGCAAAAAACCATAGCGTCAACATATTAAAAATCAAATGCATCATGTCAGCATGCAGAAAACCAGAGGATAACATCCTTATTTGTTCTCCTGAGCGAATGCTCCCAACATGGAATTCATATTTTCTAAAAAAAGAAAGGTCATTAAACCCTTTGTAACTAATCAAAACATTTACTACAATTATTGCTATTAAAACGGTATTCATAAAGTATATTTATTGTGACCTGTAAAGATAGTCATTCTCAAATACTGATATAGTATGCAGTCAAAATTTATATCAGTCTACATTTTTGACTTATATTTGCAAGAAAAATAACGGCATGCAATTTCTTGTTTTTATCTTAACTTTTCCATTTTTATGGATTATTTCCATTCTTCCTTTTCGCATATTTTATTGGTTATCTGACTGTATTTATGTACTTGTTTATTATATCGTAGGATATCGAAAAAAAACGGTAAGAGAAAATTTAGCGTTGGCGTTACCTCATCTTAGTGACAAGGAACGTCTTGAAATTGAAAAAAAATCATATCATCACCTTTGTGATATGTTCCTGGAAATGGTAAAAACCATGACTATTTCATCAGAAGAGATGAACAAAAGATTTAAAATAACAAATCTGGAAGTAATTAAAGAATATGAAAAAAAAGGGAAAAGTATTATGCTTATCGCCTCTCATTATGCAAGCTGGGAATGGCTGATTACCCTTAACCAAAAAATATCTTTTCTGGGTGTAGCTGTGTATAAAAAACTAGCCAATAAACACTTCGATAAACTGGTAAGAGACATTCGTTCAAAATATAATACTGAATTAGTCCCAACAAGCAAAACTATTCCACTGATTGCAAACAATCAAAAAAATAACATTCAATGTGTATATGGTTTAGCGAGTGATCAATCCCCAAAAGCAGATCGAATATTTCATTGGGAAAGTTTTATGGGCGTAGAAGTTCCGGTTCATACTGGACCTGAAATGTTAGCAAAAAAATATGATATGACAGTTGTTTTTGCGAAAGTAAAAAAGGTAAAGAGAGGTTATTATGAACTTACAATAATACCACTTAGCGACAATCCTAAGTCGATACCTGATTTTGGAATTACACATATCTATATCAAGGAAGTAGAAAAACAAATTTTAGAAGCTCCTGAATATTATTTCTGGACGCATAAAAGATGGAAACACAGACGGTAGTGTTCCGTAATCACTTTGCAGTAATTGTATTTAGTGTTCGAAAAAAAATCACACATTATAAGCAATAAAGTTTATAATGTGTGATTTTTTTTAGTTTCTTAAAATCTTAACTTTCTTATAAAGAGAACCATTTTTTTACCAATTCATCTTCGACGGATCGTGCATTCTTGTTTATGAACTCATTGGTAGCCGAATTATACACATAATCTAAAGCCCATGTTTTATGGTTTTCAGCCAATGCTTTTATTCCGTTACAAACAAATTCAATTTCAACATTTGTCGTTGTCGGATGAATAGACATTCTAATCCATCCCGGTTTTCTGATTAAATCGCCAAGCGTAATTTCGTCAATTAATTTGTGGGACGTTTCTTGGTCTACGTGCAATAAAAAATGCCCATAAGTTCCAGCACAACTGCATCCGCCGCGAGTTTGAATTCCGAATTTATCATTCAATAATTTCACGCCCAAATTAAAATGCAAATCTTCTATAAAGAAAGAAATCACTCCTAACCTATCTTGATGCTGACCTGCAAGGATTTTGATATTGGAGATATTTCCTAATTCCGAGAAAATATAATCTACAATTTCGTGTTCTCTTTTTAGGATGTTTTCAATTCCCATTTGCTCTTTCAACTGAATAGCCAATGCGGTTTTTATAACCTGAAGAAAGCCTGGAGTTCCGCCATCTTCCCTGTCTTCTATATTATCAATGTATTTGTGTTCGCCCCAAGGATTAGTCCAACTCACCGTTCCACCACCCGGATTGTCAGGAACCACATTTTGATATAATTTTTTATTAAAAACTAAAACGCCACAAGTTCCGGGTCCGCCAAGGAATTTATGCGGGGAAAAGAAAATGGCATCCAAATAACTTTCCGCATCTTCAGGATGCATATCAATTTTCACGTACGGTCCGGAACAAGCAAAATCCACGAAACAAAGACCGTTATTTTGATGCATTATTTTGGCTACTTCATGATACGGAGTTCTTATTCCTGTAACATTAGAGCAGGATGTGATGGAAGCTATTTTAAAAGGGCGTTCTTTGTATTTTTCCAATAACAATTCCAAATTTTCTAAGCTGAACAATCCGTCTTCTGAAGAAGGAATAACCTCGACATCAGCAATAGTTTCTAACCAAGACGTTTGATTGGAATGGTGTTCCATGTGTGAAATAAAAACAATTGGTTTTTTTTCGGCTGGAATAGTGATGAAATTTTTTAGGTTTTCGGGAACTTTTAATCCTAGGATTCGTTGAAATTTATTGACAACGCCAGTCATTCCAGTTCCATCAGTAATCAAAATATCATCACTATTAGCATGTACATGTTTTTTTATAATGTGACGCGCTTGATGATATGCCTTAGTCATGGCAGTTCCTGAAACCGTAGTTTCTGTATGGGTATTGGCCACAAAAGGACCAAATTGATTCATTAATTTTTCTTCAATAGGACGATACAAACGACCACTGGCTGTCCAATCCGTATAAATAATTTGTTGTTGTCCGTAAGGAGATTCAAACTCTTGGTCTATTCCAATTATGTTATCGCGAAACTGCTGAAAGTATTGCTCTAATTGTGTCGGCGCTTCTTTAGTAATCATTTTATGTTTAATTTAAGTTCAAAGATATACGTTTTCTTGGAATTTCTGAAATTAGAAATTTATCGGAACCTATTTTCCATAAAAAGTTCTAAAAC